>JAFUXZ010000060.1 GCA_017470795.1 Paludibacteraceae bacterium | reverse complement strand
TGAGACACTTTAAAGGTATTATCTTCTTGCTTGTAATGGCAAGTGTAAATGTTTATGCCCAAGATGTTTATGCCCCGATGCCGAAGTATAAGTTGGCACAATTTGAAGTTAAAGGCAAAGTTCAATCCGTAACAGAGCGAACCGGAGAATGTACAGAGCAGTATGGTGAGTACAGATTCGCCAATAACGAATATACACTTGATGCGTATTTCTTTAATCAATCAGGGAAATTAACTTCTGTAAAAAGATCAGAGTTACATGATGAGATGAAAATAGAGAAATACAATTATGTTGCAGGTGGTTTCTCTGTATCGTACTATCACTATGATTCAGAAGGTTCGCTGACTGGTTCTACTGGTCCTATTGATTACAAATATGCACCCAAGAATACTTCAGATAGAAGTTATACTTTCTATGATAACGGTGTATTAAAAACCGCAAGTTATTTTGATTATGGAGAATTATATCAGAAATATACCTATAATAAAATAGGGCAAATTACTGAGTTTAGAAGATACAAAGAGGGGATAGCAACAAAGGTGTTCACTTATACCTATGACGGAAATGGTCGCTTGAATTCTATGACTCGGACAGAAGCCGGAGGTGTGGTTGTAGGTAAATTGACATATCAATATCTAAAATATGATTCCTTCGGTAATTGGACTATGTGTGTTGTGTTCCAGCAGGAAGGAGGATCTGGAAATAGGGTGGCTACATACATTATTACTCGTATGATCGAATATTATTAATGCGAATCAGTAGTTAAAAATTAGATATAAGAAAGCAATAGCGAGCTTTTCCATAAGATGAACCCAAAGTCCTTGAGTAGAACGGACTTTATGCGCTCTTTGCTTGTCGCAAGTGACGTGTCTTATCAATAAAAACATGAATAAAATATTATTATGAAAAAGTATTCTTTCCTTCTCGTCATTTTGGTTTTGCTAGCACCAGCAACAGCCTTTGCTCAAAAATCACGGGAGTTTGTTCGCAACCAGATTGGAAGTTGGGGTGAATGTAAGAATGTAGCCATAACTAAGTCTAATGGTGACTTGGCTCTATATGGCAGCAATGGTTGGGCTGGTACCGGACTTCCTTCTGGTTTAAGCGTTGCACTTAATGAATTGAACCGCGATAAAGAATTGATTAATGATGTGCAAATAACAGATAATGGTAGTTGGTTGATTCTAATAGGTAATAATGGTTTCCGCGGGAGCGGCTTACCATACGGCTTGAAGTCTAAATTAATTGAATATCACAATCGCAATGATGTAGTATTATCGGTCACGTTTAACGATGACGGAGATTGGATTATAATAAGTCATGAGTATTTCAGTTCATCTGCAAAGTGGATTCAAGAATGGCTACAGGATGGGCATGATAGATATGGCTCGTTACGGGCGGCATGTGTTACATCAGATGCGATGGTGGCTTGTTATTCTGGAGGGTGTAAGCTTTATGGTAATGTGCCTTCTGATTTGAAAAGAGCACTACAAGAAACTGATATGGATGTCTATAGAATAAAAATAGCAGGAACGGCTTGGTTCTTTGGAGACGTGAAAGGTCAATGTAGATATAATATGTGATAAGCTTGTAACAAGCGACGTGCCTTATCAATTAAATCATAAAAACCTATAAAACCAATGAGCCGATGGAATATAACCGGCACAATAATCATGAAAACAAAAATGTGTATTGCTGCTCTTGCAGCTGTTTTAATGGTAGTGTTAACTTCATGTGATTCGACTGAAGCGTTTATTCAGGCCGAAGTGACAGCCGCTAACAGGCTTTGTCCGATGCCGGTGGGTAACGGACTGACCCTGATTAGTGCTGAGTACACAGGATTATACGTACGCTATGATTATAAAGGAGACGATAGCATGCACTATTTTAGTCAGGATCTGGTGGATGATGCTGCAAAAGACGAAATTGTTAACGAGTTGAGAGCAAATGCTGCTCGAGATAAAAATGTTGACAAATTTATTAAGGCATTGAAAAAGAAGCATGTCGGCATAATATATCATTACTTTACCGACTCTTCTGCAATGGATATTGTTGTCTCTTCTAATGATTTATAGCCTGTAGAAAAGTATATAGATGTCGCTATTGTTCAATTAGCTTGTCACAAGTGGCGCATTTTGTCACTTAAGCCCCAACGAGATAAAAATATATGCCAAGACCTGCGAAGGCGTAAGAGCAGGGACATAAAACAGCAAATATGGAGTGGTTATTAGCATTGTCAAACATCAGCAGCCTTCTGATGATTATAGGAGCAGTTGCCATGTTCATTTCAGGAATCGTAGTTCTTTTCAAGAAATATCCTGACGAAGAAACAGCCCACAAAATGAAGAAATCCGGGATTGCGTATATCATGGCAGGTCTGCTCTTTATAGTAGCAGCGTTTGTTTTTGGATTGTAATAGTTCTTTGTGTTGAAAGAAAGATAAGGACATGGTTTTGGCATGTCGCAAGCGGCATGTCCTGTCAATCGGACCAAGCGAGGCTACCGTCAGGTGGTCTCGCTCTTTTCTTTACTAACCTGTGTGCAGAACCTGTGAAGGAACGGGCGTCAGCAGGCGGGACAACATTTTTGACCAGAGAAAGAAGTCGATTAAATTTGCACACCTTGGAGTTTGTTGCAAGTGATGTATCGTATCAAAAAAACGCAGGGACTATGTCTGTGGAATATGGCATTATCAATCAGGATAAGGACAGGGAACTTATCGGCAAGGGGGTGAGATTTCTGCCTGTGATTGGCAGCGGATACGGGAATGGCCTGGCATACGATGATCAGGGAAATCTCCTTCTGAATGCCGGCAGTGAGTGTGCAGGAAAGAGGCTTCTGGTTCTTGGTGAGTCGCACTATATTGAGGACTATGAAGAAGGTGATGACATAAGTGAGTTTACCCGATGGGTCGTCGGTGCTTATCGTAATGCGGAGTATTACTCGGAGCGGTGGATGAATACATTCACCAAGTTTGCCCGTGCATTGGCCGGCAGAGAGACTTCTGTTTCTGAGAATTGCGCAATCTGGGATTCATTCATTTTTTACAATTATCTTCAGGTTCCCATGTCCGGACCTCGGATGCGGGGCGACGGTGAGGATTATGAAAATGCCGTTGAGCCTTTCTTTGCTGTTCTGGAGATGTATCATCCGGATCTTGTCGTAGTCTGGGGCTGTCGCCTCTGGGCGTATCTGCCTGACAGTTACGGCTTCTCGTGGGAGCCGGACATCGTCATAGGACAGAATGTACACAGATGGGGGAAGTACGTGCTGCCGGATGGCAGGGAAGTCAAGGTGCTCCCTGTTTATCATCCGTCTGCCGGTTTCGGTTGGGACTATTGGAATGCTGTCATCAAGAAGGGATTCGGATGTGAGTAGTTACGGCAGCTCTTACCATGTGTTTCCGTATATCGAAAACAGCGGCGGCTGGGATTCTGCGTGTTGGTGTGCGCCCGTATCATGTAAGGTCTTATTAAACTCCCATGCAGGCCTGTGGGATTAGGAGTCATGGAGAGTCGGAAAGTGGCGGTGAGGCCCCGTATGCTTGTGCTTCGTCCGCAGCCAATCGCTTGAGCCTGTAGTACGGCTGTAGACTGACTTCGGCCAACTGTCGGTGCCTGTCGTATAGTTGTACGAGGTCTTTTTCCGATTGTCGGATGCTGCAGTATAGTTATACTTCGTTCTCGGCCGACTGTCGGAGCCTGCTGTGCATTCGTACGGGGGCTTTTGCCAACTGTCGAAGTCTGCCGTGCATATGTACGTAGTCTTTTTTCTGACGTCGGAGCCTGTCGTGTACTCGTACGAGGTCTTATCCCGCCCGTCAGGGCCTGTTGTACAGAAATACAGGCCTCAGAGGTCCTGGCGGCGTGGGGCATTGGGCGGTGGAAGAATCCTGTTTTCCAAGCAGGGTGTTCATGCAAAAATTACAGGTCCTGAACCTGCGGGAGTAAACCTCCTGTTCAAGACCTGTAACTTCGTGACCCCGGTGGGACTCTAACCCACGACACTCAGAACCGGAATCTGATGCTCTATACAACTGAGCTACGGAGCCGTATTTTCGGCTGCAAAGGTAATGTTTTTAAGGTGACCGACAAAATCATTGTTCCTTGAAATTGCGTAGGCTGCTCACATCTTTCTGTCCGGTGATGCGGCAGTGTGTCAGGCGGGCAGGAGAAGCGGTGCATGACCGTTGTCGGATGCAGCCGGGAGTTGTCGGCGTGTACGATGGTTCGGCAATCCGGCAGTCCCTTCCATTCCTGTTGTACCTGTCTGTACGCCGATGCCCTCATGCCGTTCTGACAAAGAAAATCTCCCTGCCTCAATGATTGAAGCAGGGAGATGGCTGATGTCCGGATAAATCTACTCGGTTACGGTCTCGTAGGTCACCTCTTCAAAAGAGACGATGAACTCAACGCGGCGGTTCTTGGCTCGTCCGGAAGCCGTCTTGTTGTCAGCCACGGGTTGGAATGGTCCGTAGCCCTTGGCTGTCATGCGTTCGGCAGCAACACCCTTGCCAATCAGGTAGTCACGAACGGCATTGGCACGCGCTTCAGAAAGCTTCTGGTTCATGTCATCCTTGCCGACATTGTCCGTATGACCCTGTATCTCGATGAGGTAGGTCGGGTTGTCTTGGAGCACCTGTGCAATCTGGTCAAGAATCCCATAAGAGGTCTTCTTGATGACGGATTTGCCTGTCTCAAACTGGATGCCCTGCAACGCTTTCTTGAACAGATTGCGTACTTCGCGCTTGATTTCGGGACAGCCGTTGTTTGACTTCACACCTGCCACGGTGGGACACTTGTCAAGATAATCGACAATACCATCACCATCGGAGTCGCGCGGACAGCCGTGCTCATCAACCATGCCTTTTGCCTCGGCCGGTGTGTTGGGGCATTGATCCTGATAGTCAGGCACGCCGTCGCCGTCAGAGTCAATCGGGCAACCATGTTCGTCTATGGAGTTGTAGGCTTCGGCCGGTGTGTTGGGGCACTGGTCCAGATAGTCGGGCACGCCGTCACCGTCTGAATCGAGTATGCACCCGTTGGCATCGACATGATTGCGCGCTTCAGGCAAGGTGTTGGGGCACTGGTCCAGATAGTCGGGCACACCATCACCATCCGTATCCAACGGGCATCCGTGCTCATCAATCTGACCATAGGCAGCCTCCGGCGTATCAGGGCATTGATCCAGATAGTCGGGCACTCCGTCTCCATCAGTATCGAGCGGACATCCGTTCTCGTCAATCAAGCCATAGGCCGCAGCGGGCGTGTCAGAACACTTGTCAAGATAGTCGGGAACGCCATCGCCATCTGTGTCTAACGGACAACCTTTTTCGTCGACCTTCACGCCACGCGGCGTATCAGGACATTCATCCTTGCGGTCTTTAACACCATCACGGTCTTTGTCTTTCTTGTTGCCGAACACGAGGTTAAGACCAACTCCAAAGTTGAACCCTTTTGACTTGTAGGGAACATAGTCGAACTTCTTGTCGTTGATTTCGGCAGAAGCAAAACTCATCGGTACGTAATCGGCCACAATAGTGAGGTTGAACGGACCGCCGCGCAATCCCATTGCCGCACCAATAGTGCTCTGACCGGCGCTGGTGATGGCATAGCTGGCAGAAAGGTTGAACCAGTTGGCGGGACGGAAGTTGGCTCCAACAGAAACCTCCTCAAAGAGACGGTTGTTAATCAGCTTGGTGTATGAAAGCACGCTTGCTCCGATAAGTTTGTTAGGAGTGTAGACCTCAACACCGACATTGAGCTTGGGCACAAGTGAACTGAAGAACGATTTAGCAGACTCATCCTTATGCAGGTTGTTGACGAAAGCATCCTTCATGTTGTCGAGTATCGTGTCTGTATCGATGTCTTTAATGTGGTCAATGTCGGCTCCGGTGAAGTTATAGCCATTGACCTTGTAATTGAGATTCTGCACCTCGCGGCTCCAATAGATGCCGCCAAGATCAAGCAGCGCAACGGATACCTCAAGGAAGTTGGTCGGTCTGAACGATGCTCCCAAGTCAATGGCAGCACCATATCCATGAGGCTTGACCAGATTCATGACCTTGTCTGAAGTCGACTTGTCCTCATCAAGGTAGTTGACTTCAAGCTCAGGGGCATCATCCTCAAGTATCTGAGGATAGTTCTTGACCTCAAGTGGGGCAGCAATGTTGATGCTTCCATCTGCATCAAGAGTCCAGCGGTCAGCCGCAGCATTGAGCTTAAACTTGCTGTTGGTCATGTCAACATGAGCCTGTCCGACCAGAAGCTTAAGTGTTCCGCCAAAGTTCCACTTATCATTTGCGGTCTTTTTCGAATATCCGATACCGACTTCGGTGAACGCATTGACTTTCCCTCCAAAGGTTTTAAGATTATACTGCGTGTCAACCAGGTTGCCGTTCTTGTCGGTCATACCGTACAGAAGGAGTTTGAATACGTCTTGCGAGAGCGTGAAACTCCCGTCAACACGTTCAGATATGCCTACATGCCAATATGCATCTTTCTTTGTGCGCCATCCGAAACTAAGCACGTTGATCCGTGCGTCCATGCCGAGCATGAAATTGTTGCGAAGGGCGTCATAGAAATCGTTCTTGCTTCCGTTTTTGTGTAAGAAGGTGACGGTCTCTCCATTGCGGTTGTATATCACATCGCTCAATGTCAACGAATTATTACCGAAGCCAAATTGCGTCCATCCAAGGACGGGCAGACTGAGGTAAAAGCCGCTTTCGGGCTGTGATGCAGGATTGACATAATGTCGGGTAGGAGCATTATCAAGGAAGTAAAGCGAGTTATTAACCTCTTGGGCATTAACTCCGACTGACAGCATTGCTGCGACGGCTGTCAGAAGAACAAGTCTTTTATAGTTTTTCATAATGATAGTCGTCTATGCTGATTAGTCGTTAAAAGGGTCGCCTTCATAATGTCCGAGTGCTTTCAGAGCTAGATTGATTGTGATGAAGTCGTCTTTGGTGATGTTGATCTTGCTGCCGACAGCAGGCTCTTTGAGTATAACATTATAGACTACCTTGCGTATCTGGCGGAAACGTTCAAGTTCGTTTGTCCCCGGAGTTTTGTTGTCATCGCTCAGGATGATGTTGATGGGGCCGTATTTTGTCGGACTGCTGGTAGATCCATCGGCCTTTGTCGAAGCCCCCGGAATGCTGATGCTATTCAGCGTTTGATTGAACTGGTAAGGCGTATCCAGACTATCTAAGAATGTCAGATATGCTTCTGCAGCCAGAGGAATACCATTCTCACCGGTAACCTCGATGTATGCAGAGTCAATATAGTCTGCAAGATTGTCAGCCATGTCTGCATCAAAGTCAATGGTGTCTGTATAGCTCATATAGGTGCCTGATTCAAACTTGAGTGGGAGAAGCACATCCACATCAAAGTCGATGAAGGGTTTGTTGTTTCCTCCAAGACGTGTAATGAATTGTGCCGTTGATGTTGTCGTCGTCGGTGCAATGCCGGCTTTGTATTGGAAGTCCAGTTGCAAAGGTGAATCACCGCTGTCAAACTTGAACAGGTTGTTAATCTTTCCGTTGTTCTTGTCAAAGACTATTGAGTCTGTTCCTATTTGTCCGGGAATTGTCGGGATGTTTGTGAGTGTGTATGAATACAGGTGGTTGTCAGTTGCATTGTCAAATTCGGCATATCTGACGACTCCGCTTTTACTCTTGACATTCATATCCCGCACTTCAAACAAGGCCGGGACGCCGACATTGCTTTTGAGTTTTGCTTTGATGACCGGTTCGGCAAAGGGGACGTTTATTCCCTGGAAGTCGTTTACCAGTTCGGAGAAGTCGACGCTTCCGCTTGTCCATGTCAAGTCGGCATCCGGAGTGATGTATCCATAGATGGTCTCATATTCGCCAACAGTGAGAGCGAAACCAAGATTCAGTGCGGACGTAGCGCCAAGTGCAATGTTGTTCTTTATTGATAGGTTGAGGGTGAGATCAAGCGTATTTGCCCCTTCCAAAATGAAGTGTGTCTGTCCGAGCTCTACGCTGTATTGGTCAGTTCCCGGTATGTTCTGTAGCGCGAAGTGCTTTTGGCCGGCGGCATCAGTGACTTTATCAAAGTCTATGGTGATAGAGTCAAGGTCTGATGTGGAGAAAGTCATATCAACCGGATTCAGAAGCACGATGAGCGACAGCTCGTCGATGATTGCGGTGTCAATTCTAAGTTCTGCAGGATTCTTGTTGACGGAGTCCAGCGGAATCTGAACGGGGAATGGGATACGGACTCCGCTCGGAATTCCGGTGGCAATGAATGCCGACAAGTCAAGTGGCGTGGTGAAGTTGTATGTCCCTGAAAGTTCAAGTTCATCACGATAGTCTGCATCGAAACTTGTCATGTAGCGCAGGTATATTACGCCGTTTTCATCGATGTCTATCTCATAATCGTCGCCACTTGCAGGGAAAAATTCTGACAGAGTGGCTTTAGCCTGCCCGACGGGCACGGCAAATCCAGTTTTGTAATACACGTCTGTCGAAATGTTGCTCAAATCGACATCCTCTTTACATGACGGGACGAACAGTAGCCCAATGAGAGCCACCGTTAACGCGCATAGCGTAGAAAATCTCTTCATGGTGAAAGTTAAATGTTCTTAATAAGTCGGTTATTGATGTGGTAATTCATTCAAAATAACGCGCAAAGGTAATATATTTCCGCGTGACAAAAAAGAAGTTGCATCGAATCAGGCCTTTGTGAGCACTTCGATGATGTGTGTTGAGTATTCTTTTTGATGTCATTCTGATGCAGAGACTCCTGTCGCGTGTGAGTGTGTGGGTGGTTTTCTTGTCTGGCGTATGTTTCAGCAACGGTGTGCATTTGCTAAAATGGCTGTATCTTTGCGGCATGTTCCTGTGGATTTTTTTAGGCTATTTTTTGCTGTTGATGTTAGTATCGTCATTGGTGAGCCGTCGGAGTGGCGGTGAGCAGGGCGATGCTTTTTTTCTTGGCAATCGGCGTTCTCCTTGGTGGATTGTGTCGATTGGTATGGTCGGCGCGTCGGTTTCAGGGGTCAGCTTTGTGAGCGTCCCCGGCATGGTTCGTGCGTTGGACTTTACATACATGCAGACGGTTCTGGGCTTCTTTTTCGGCTATGTCGTGATAGCCAAGGTGCTGTTGCCGCTGTATTATCGGCTCAATCTGACTTCCGTATATGGCTATCTGGGGGAGCGTTTCGGCCGTGTGTCACACCGGACGGGGGCTTCGTTCTTTCTGCTGTCGAAGTTGATTGGTGCGGCGGTACGTCTGTATGTGGTGGTGTTCATATTGCAGTATCTGGTGTTTGAGCAGTATGGTATTCCGATGTGGATTACTGCGGCAGGCCTGGTGCTGATGATGTGGCTATACACTTATCGTACAGGCATGAAGACCATCGTGTGGACAGATACGTTGCAAACGGTGTGTATGCTTGCAGCCCTGATACTGATTGTGTGGCAGTTGATTCGTTTGCTTGGCTTTGGGGTAGATGATCTTCCGGCGATTGTCCGTCGGAGTGGTCATGCGCGGATATTTGAGTTTTCAGACTGGCATTCGAGGCAGTATTTCTGGAAACAGTTTTTGAGTGGTGTGTTTATCCCTATTGTCATGACGGGTCTGGATCAGGATATGATGCAGAAAAATCTCTCTTGCCGTACGTTACGTGAGTCACAGCGCAATATGTATGTGTACGGGCTGGCTTTCATTCCTGTCAATCTGCTGTTGCTTGTGCTCGGTGCATTACTTCTTGTGTATGCAGGACAGGCCGGTATTGCCCTGCCTGATAGTGGAGATCAGATTCTTCCGATGATGGCCTCTGCCTACCTGGGTCATGCGGTAGCCGTTCTGTTCTCACTCGGAATCGTCGCAGCGGCTCTGTCAAGTGCCGATTCGGCTCTCACGGCTCTCACCACGTCGTTTGTTATCGACATTCTTCATGTAGACCAGAGCCGGGAACGGCATGCAAAGCGGGTGCGTATGATTTCACATGCCGGCATTACGCTTGTCTTTTTGCTGATTATTATTCTTTTCGGTGCGTTGAATAACACAAGCGCAATAGATGCTGTGTACACCATAGTTTCGTATACTTATGGTCCCTTGCTGGGGTTGTACGCCTATGGCCTGCTGACTCATCGCGCCGTGCGTGACCGGCTGGTGCCTTTCATTGCTTTCATGTCGCCCGTTTTGTGCTATCTGCTCAGTCTGTGGAGTGCTCATTGTTGGGGCTATGTGTTTGGCTATGAGTTGTTGATGCTCAATGGCTTGCTGACCTTTTTCGGTCTGTGGATAACCTCTCCGCATCATGCCGGCCGGCCGAAGAAAGCAAAGACAACCTGTTGAATCTGTTATCCGTTATCTTATCTATATACTATGATCAAGAAAGCCGAGTTTGTCATTTCCAATACAGACGTCAGAAAGTGTCCTCAAGGTTCTTTACCGGAGTATGCCTTCATCGGACGTTCAAATGTAGGCAAGTCATCACTGCTCAACATGCTCACTGGTCGTCCGGGTCTGGCTAAGGCTTCTTCAAAGCCCGGAAAAACCCTTCTGATCAATCATTTCCTGATTGACGACAGTTGGTATCTGGTTGATCTTCCCGGCTATGGATATGCATCGGCCGGCAAGGAGGTCCGGGCACAGTTGCAGCGCATGATTGACGCCTACGTGATGCAGCGTGAGCAGCTGATTTGTCTTTTCGTTCTGATTGACATTCGTCATGAACCGCAGAAGATAGATACCGACTTTATGCAGCAACTTGGTGAACGTGGTGTGCCGTTTGCAATGATCTTCACCAAAGCAGACAAACTCTCCCGCACGGCTCAAGCCGAGCATGTGGAGCAATACAGAAACCGTATGCTTGAGCAGTGGGAAGAACTTCCTCCCATGTTTATCACTTCGTCCGAGACGCGACAAGGGCGCGACGAACTGATTGACTATATCGAAACTATCAACGCTTCATTATGAGAAACCTGAAACATGCAGCGTGTTTCATGCTCGCTGTGCTTTCCGTTGTGGCGGGTCTCGGCTCATGCCGTCCGTCAGCGCAGACTACGGCCGACGCTTCTACGGCCCTTGATACCGTCCGGCTTCATGAGGCAAAGGGCTTCAGAATCGTGCACCATGCGTCTTTTACGCAGGTCGATGTTTATGATCCGTGGAATCATCTGGAGCTGGGGCGGCGTTACTACCTGGTCCGGTCGGACAGTGTCTCGACGCCCTCTGACGGATATCGTCTTCGTGTGCCGCTGACATCGATGGCCATCGCTTCGTGTACGCATGTCGGTTTTGCCGATGTGCTGGGGCATACGGATGCCATCACGGGTTGCTGTTCTCCGGAGTTGATCTACAACCGGCAAGTGCGTGACGGGGCAGCACAGGGGCGTATCATGAATCTTGGCGACGCCTTTGCGATTCAGACGGAGGCTCTTGTGGGGCTGCGTCCGCAGGCTATCATGGTCAACGGATACGGCACGAAGGATGAGCAGACCGAGCGTCTCGACCAGATGGGGGTCATTCAGATTGTCAACAACGAGTGGATAGAGCAGACGCCTCTCGCCCGGGCAGAGTGGGTGAAATTCGTAGCTGCATTCTTTTGTGAGGAAGAGTTGGCAGACAGCCTCTACGACATCGTCGAGCAGGACTATCACCGGCTGGCTCAGGCCATTGCCTCATTCGACAGTCCAAAGCCGACTGTGTTGTCGGGCAACAACTTCCGCGGCACGTGGTATCTGCCTTCCGGTACGACTTATATGGGTCATCTGTTTCATGATGCAGGGGCTGACTATCGCTATGCCGGTGATACGACCAATGGCAGTCTGCCTCTGTCGGTTGAAACCATTGTGCGCGAATTCTCCGATGCCGATGTGTGGGTCGGTGCTCCGACGCAAACGCTCAGTCAGCTGCGTAATCAAGACCAGAAACACACGCTTTTCCGTGCATACAAGACGGGGCGTGTCTACAACTTTCTGCTGCGCTCCCTGCCTGATGGTGCCAACGACTATTGGGAGCAGGGAGTGGTGCGTCCTGACCTGATTCTGCAGGATCTCGCCAAGATTTTCTACCCCGACAGCCTGGCCGACCGGTCTTTCACTTTTGCTCGGCAGCTTGAGCCCTGAGCAGGGTGTTCGGGATGCTGCAGCACGGTGCAGCTGTCCGGTCATGCTTCCTGCTGCCTGCTGATATATGCAACGGGGACACATCTTTCCTGATGTGTCCCCGTTGTGTTGTTGACAGAGTGTCTTGCTTATGCTTCTGCCGGAGCTTCCTCGCCTTTGGCTTCTGCTTCTGCTGCAGCGGCTTCCTGAGCGGCTTGCTTGGCAGCCTCTTCAAGTGCCTTCACAGCGGCAGCGCGCTTCTCGGCAACGGCTTTTGCTTTAGCTTTGTTAACCTCTGATTCGGCTTCCAGACGTTTCTTCTGATCAGCAGCCTTGGCAGCCTGATCGGCTTCTTTTACCTTGTTGAGTGCATTCTGACGGTTTGCCTTCCATGCATCGAAACGACGCTGGCATTCAGCCTCGTCAAACGCACCTTTGCGTACACCGCCCTGCAAGTGCTTCATCAGCAGCACACCCTCGCCTGACAGGATGTTGCGTACCGTGTCAGTGGGTTGAGCACCACAGTTGACCCAATAGAGAGCACGCTCAAAATTGAGGTCTATGGTTGCCGGTTTGGTGTTGGGGTTGTACGAACCGATACGTTCGATCTTGCGGCCATCACGTGGCGCGCGAGAATCTGCAACGACGATGTGGTAGTAGGCATAGCCTTTGCGACCAAAGCGCTGCAGTCTGATTTTTGTTGCCATTTTTAAAAGTAATTTATTGTTGGTTAATAGCTGTGCCTTTACTCGAAAGGCGCGGCAAAGGTACGGATTCTTTCTGAATTGGCAAAGCGGCTGTGCAATCTTGTCGTGAAGGTGCTGTCAGGCGGTAGTCCGGTCGGGGAGAGGCTCCTGATTCGCAGACGCGAGTGATTGTGAATCAGATGTTTTTAGGGGTGAGGATGATGAGCGGGATGAGCATTTCCTGCATTGACACACCGCCGTGTTGGAAGGTGTTCCGATATTGGCTGGCGTAGTGGTTATAGTTGTTGGGGTAGGTGATAAAATCGTGCTGCGTGGCAAAAACGTATGACGTGCTCAACTGCGGTGCGGGCAGCCCGACCTGACGCGGGTTGGCGATGGTGAACAGCTGATGCGTGTCATAGGCCAGGTTACGGCCGATTTTGTAGCGCAGGTTGGTGTTGGTGTTGCGGTCGCCCTGCAGCTTGACCGGTCGGTCAACACGGATGGTGCCGTGGTCGGTGGTCAGGACGAGTGCGCAGTCGCGTGTGGCAATCTGCTGCAGCAGTCGGTAGGTTGGGCTGTGTCGAAACCACGAACGTGTGAGCGACAGATACGCGGCCTCATCGCCTGCCAGTTCGCGCATCATGCGGCTCTCTGTGCGCGAGTGTGACAGCATATCAATGAAGTTGAGCACAATGGCATGCAACGGCCGGTGCAACTGCGGCAGGCGCTGAATCAGACGCTCGCATTGGTCGGAGTCGTTAATTTTGTGGTAGTCGGCCTGATAGGGGCGTCCGGAGCGTTTGAGTTGCAGTTCGAGGAGCTGTCCTTCATGCTGGTTCTTACTCTCTTCGTCTCCTTCATCGACCCATAAATCAGGATGCAGACGCATGATGTCGCCGGGCAGCAGGCCGGAGAAGAGGGCATTGCGTGCATACTGGGTGGCTGTGGGCAGGAGTGACAGACAGTGGATGTCCTGTTGTTGGATGAACATGTCAGACAACATGGGGCGGATAGCCAGCCATTGGTCATAGCGGAAGTTGTCGATGACCACGAGGAATACCTCTTTGCCTGCGTCGCAGAGCGGCAGCACATGGTCGCGAATCACGTGTTGGCTCATCAGCGGCTGCTGGTTTCCGGGGCGTATCCATGCCGTATACCGGTCGCGCACGAGGCGTGCAAACTGTTTCTCGGCGTCAGCCTGCTGCATCCGCAGGAGCTCACGCATCGACTCGTCGGCCGACTGCAGTTCGATTTGCCAGTGCGAAAGCGTTCGGTGGATGGACTGAAACTCCTCCAGTGTTCCGGCATGGCTGATGACGTGGGCGATGTCGGGATATTCCTCTCTGTAAGTAGCTGTGGTGTGCTGATTGACAATCTGCCGGCTGTCCAGATGCTTCTTGATGGCAAGCAGCAGCTGGTTGGGGCGGACGGGCTTGATGAGATAGTCTGCAATCTTTCCGCCGATGGCCTGGTCCATGATGTTCTCTTCTTCGCTCTTGGTGATCATCACGACAGGCATCGTGGGCAGGATGCGCTTGACGTCGGCGAGCACTTCCAGTCCGGTCAGTCCTGGCATGTTCTCGTCAAGAAACATCAGGTCAAACGGTGTCTCTCTGCACATCTGAACGGCATCGGCTCCGTTGGTGGCAGTATGGATCTGGTAGCCCCGTTGCTCCAGAAACATGATGGCAGGGCGGAGGAGTTCTATCTCGTCGTCAGCCCATAGAATGCGTGTTGACATATTGGCTGTTTTCATGACACATGGCGTGTCGGGGTGGGGTGTATGCTGCGCCGGCAGCATCATTATCGGTTTGTCAATAAAGATAAACGCAGCAGGTGCTGTTTTCGTATCAGCGGCAAAGATAGCCATTTGTGTACAAGTGCGGCATGCAGAGCCAATGTTTCCGTCTGTGCGCATCTGCCGGAAAATCTCTACGGATTCATCGAATTATACGAATCCAAGCCGCAAGGCTCATTCGTATGAATTGCACAAGACGGGCTTCCACGAGCTGAAAAATCGCAGACAGAAGGATGAAATAGCAAACAGCAGAGAAAGACGAATGACACGAATCAGCAATTCGCACTATTCGCTAAATTCGTAGACAGAAAAGATGTCTGCCAGCATTATATATAAGTGCGGCATGCAGAGCC
>JAFUXZ010000059.1 GCA_017470795.1 Paludibacteraceae bacterium | reverse complement strand
CTCACCGCATTATGGGTAGCGACACTCACCGTCACCCTCTCTCTTGCCATGCCTGCTCTCCCTGTCAGGCAGCAGATTGAACTGGCCGACGGCAGTGTGACAGAAGCCACGCTGATGGGCGATGAGCACTATCACTACTGGCTCACGGACGATCAACAGGTCATTGACACCGACGCGGACGGCCGCCACTTCATCAGCAGCATGACTCCAGAGCAGGCCGCAGGCATGCGTCATGCGCAGTCCGTGCGTCACGCACAACTCGTCAACCGGCGTCGAGCCTCTGTCGGCACACGCGCCCTGCAGCCCAAACGGGGGCTGGTCATTCTGGCCAACTTCAGCGACAGGCGGTTTGCCATTCAGAACCCGCGTACCGCTTTCAGCGACATGCTCAACAAGCAAGGCTACAACACGAACGGTGCCACCGGATCGACACGCGACTACTTCAACACGTCGTCCATGGGCCGGTATGTGCCTGACTTTGACGTCGTAGGTCCGGTCACGCTCTCGCAGACGGAGGCGTACTATGCGCGCAACTCCATGGAGCATGTTCCCGAAATGATTGTCGAAGCGTGCAGGTTGGTTGATGATCAGGTCGACTTCACACGCTATGATGACGATGAGGATGACTACATCGACTTTGTCTTCGTCTATTATGCCGGCTACAGCCAGGCCGAGGGAGCCGGAGCATACACCATCTGGCCGCACCGGTCGGTAGTCTATCCCGGACAGAACATCAGCGGCGACTGGAGCGACCAGCAGTTTGACGGCAAATACCTCTACGACTATGCCTGCACCGCCGAACTGCGCGGCACAAGCGGCACGCAGATGTGCGGCATCGGCACCTTCACCCACGAATTCGGCCATGTACTGGGCCTGCCCGATTTCTACGAGACGAACTACAGCACGTATCACAAGACGCTCGGCCAGTGGGACATCATGGACGCCGGGTCATATTGCAATGACCAAAAAACTCCCCCCTCCTACTCCGCGTACGAACGCACGTTCATGGGCTGGCTTGTACCTGACACACTGGACGAAGCCGCCGACATCAGCCTGCCCAATCTGCACGACACCAACAAGGCCTACTACATCTCCTCCAACGACCGCCAGCATCCTGAAGGCGGGAGCAGCAATTCAAACATCTACTACCTTGTCGAGAACCGGCAGCGCAAGGGCTGGGACGCCTACCTGCCCGGACATGGCATGCTGTTGACACGCATCGCATACGACCGGACCAAATGGCGCAATAACACCGTCAACAACTCCATCTCAAACATGGGGGTAGACATCATTGAGGCGGACGGATACGCTCCCACTGCATACGACAGAACGACGGGCTATTATGGCAAACAAGGAGATTGCTACCCCACGCCTTATGTCCAGGATGCTGCCCCGACGACCTACCAGACCCTGAACGATATCTACGAGCGAGACAGCGTGATATACTTCGGATTCCGCAAGCCGCTTGACGGAGTAAGCGTGAAAGTGCTCTACGACCTGCAGTATGGGTGGATTGGCGGAGCCGGGAAATACAAGCCAGGCGATACGGTCCGGATCTGCGTACAGCCGACAGAGGGCTACGTGCTCTACAACTGGGGGAGCGAGCAGCAGACCGGAGACACACTGACATTCATCGCCCGCAACGACACCCTCATCCGCCCCGTATTCGTTCTGGGAGGACGCTGCGGTGAGCATGCCACATGGCGCATCGTCGCAGGGACGCTGTATATCGAAGGCAACGGCGACATCAACGATTACACACCGACACGCAATCCGGCGCCATGGACAGCAAATGCCGACCAGATTACGAGCATACACATCGGCGACGGCATCACAGGTGTCGGGACGTATGCCTTCTTTACGATGACGTCCGTGCGCAGCATCGAACTCCCTGCGACCATCAGACGCCTTGGCAACAATGCCTTCCAGAGATGCACCTCTCTCACGTCACTGAAACTGTCAACACGCATCCCGCCCGAAACGGAGGCCAACACCTTCATGACGCTAAACACGAACGTACATATCATCGTCCCATGTCAGACCCTTGACAAATATCGCAACACATGGACCGTCTTCACCACCTTTGAAGAGGTCAGCCCATGTGAAGACGATCCGTTACGCGACCACATAAACATTACGGACGGCATGCTGGAGACTGATCTTGCGGACGAATTCTATGTGTATGACATTTACGGAAGAATCATAGCCCACAGAAACCAGCCCGGCACCATTGAACTCAGTCGGGGCATGTACATCATCCATTCCCTTGGACAACACCTGAAGATTTACATCAAATAACACAAAACACATTCTGATATATGGACAGAAAAGTAAGAGTCAGATTTGCACCCAGCCCAACAGGACCGCTACACATCGGCGGTGTACGAACCGCGTTATATAACTACCTGTTCGCACGCCAGCATAACGGAGACATGCTGCTTCGAATCGAAGACACAGACTCCGGACGCTTTGTGCCGGGAGCCGAAGAATATATCATCGAAGCCCTGCAATGGCTCGGCATCGAGATAGACGAAGGAGTTGGCAAGGGGGGACCGAATGCGCCTTATCGGCAGAGCGAGCGACGGCAGATATACAGACAATACGTCGACCAGCTCCTGCAGGCCGGGCGAGCCTACATCGCTTTCGACACGCCCGTAGAGCTGGAAAAGAAACGCGCAGAGATTCCGAACTTCCAGTACGATGCGTCCACACGCATGCAGATGCAGAACTCGCTCACTCTCCCGGCAGCCGAGGTAGAACGGCGCATTAACGAAGGCATGCAGTATGTCGTCCGAATCAAGATTGAGCCTGGCGAAGACGTACATGTCCACGACCTGATTCGCGGCGAGGTTGTCATCAACTCATCTATCTTAGACGACAAGGTGCTGTACAAATCTGCCGACCAGCTGCCGACCTATCATCTGGCCAATGTGGTTGACGACTATCTGATGCAGATCAGCCACGTCATACGGGGCGAAGAATGGCTTCCTTCAGCTCCCCTCCACGTATTGCTGTACCGCGCACTGGGATGGGAAGACCGGATGCCGCAGTTTGCTCACCTGCCCCTGCTGCTCAAACCCGACGGCAACGGCAAGCTGTCAAAGCGCGACGGCGACAGGCTTGGCTTCCCCGTGTTTCCGCTCGAATGGCATGACCCCAAGACCGGTGTCGTATCGACCGGATATCGCGAGTCAGGCTATTTCCCCGAAGCGGTCATCAACTTCCTGGCTCTGCTGGGCTGGCACACCGGAAACGAACAGGAACTCTTCAGCATGCAGCAGCTTATCGAACAGTTTAGTCTTGACCGCGTAAGCAAGTCGGGGGCTAAGTTCGATTATGAAAAGGGGAAATGGTTTAATCAGCAATACCTGAAGATGAAGTCTGACG
>JAFUXZ010000058.1 GCA_017470795.1 Paludibacteraceae bacterium | reverse complement strand
TCGGACCTTGCCTTTTTTTGATGTTAAACAGATATGAATTGGTATGTCTTTTCAGCCTCAGTGATTTGTATGAGACTGAGTTTGACAGTGTATGTCCTTCGAAGTCTTTGACGACAAAGTATCCGGTGCTACGTCTGCCGTGTACATAGGCCGAAGTGCCTTTGTAATTCACGACATCGAAAAGCCTGAAGCCTTTGATCTCGCGAGGAGCCTGGTTCCGTTTCCATTGCCCACATTTGAGCAGGTTGGATTTCATCACCTTGCGGTTGTGACGTCGCAAGAGCTTGAAGTGACATTCAGAGTCTACCGGTCGTGCAGCCGGATGTCCGCTGATGCAGCGGGCGTCGACTGCGTGGGATTTCTCCAGACCGTTCTGTATGCGTACGTGCTTGGTGATATAGCCGTAGGTCATTCTTACGTTCTTGTCGGCATGCGCCGCTTTGAGGCGGTCGTACACGGTCCATCGCATGATGGACATGAAGGCCGCATCACGGAGGGATTGTGATGTACGCTTGGCCTTGAGTTCAAACTTGCCCTTGTGGTAGGCCTTGTGGCACGTTTCGCAGAGGGTGATGAGATTGTCGGGGCTGTTTCCGCCGGTCTTGCGACTCTCAATGTGATGGACGTTTAGGATACTATCTTTGCTTTTGCCGTGGCAGTACTGGCACTGATGTCCGTCCCGGAAAAGAACGTACTCGCGTACATTCCAGAAGCTGAGCTGCTGACCTTGCTGGTACTGCTCCCCTTCTATCTCCGGATGCTTGAGCAGCTGCGTGTCGAACTGCGCAACCTCGACGACGATCTCCGCAACGGGCAGGATTGAGCACACAAGGTCAATGGTCTTGATGTGTGAATGAATTTTCTGTTCTACGGACGGCGCCAGCCAGCCGGGTTTTTTCGATGCATTGCGGTTATTGAATCGTGGTGCACGATACCTGATTGAGCGCTTGCTTCTTCGTGTTCGTCTTGCTTCCCGCCTGGTGGACAGGTTATCGACGATGTCGGTACGCAAGTCAACCTGGGCCGCGAGGAGTTCCTTTTGATTCGTCGTGGCGGAAAGTCCGACATGCTTGGCCCCGGCATCGACGCCGAGCGTTATGAGCTGGGTGAATGCTGTCGTTTCATACGTCAGTCGGATAGTGAACGGCGTATGTGAGACGATGACGGCTCGTCCGTCCGTGAGCATACGGCGCACCTTGCCGGCGCGGATGGTCGGCATCAGTGGTTTTCCGTTCTGTGCTTGAACGTAGATGTACATACGACGTCTGGTTTGTTGTTTCCGCAGGTCCGCTGCGTTGCCGGGTTGTTCTGTTTAATCTCTTTCGAGATAAGTCAGGGCATGTGCCTTGTGGGTCTCCCGCGCCGAAGTTGAAAGAGGTTTTGTATGACAGCAACACTGTTCCTACCTCACAGAACTGTTTAATCACTGTCCGCAGAGCAAGGGGCTGGAAGGAACACCCCTTGGTGCCTATGTATTCTCAATCAACGTAGTTCGAAGGCTTCTGCCTTGTCACTGGGGCTGATCAGCCTGGGCTCTTACAGGTGCGTTGGCCTGTGTCAAGCCCACGAATTCATTCGTGGGTGGCTGACAGATTGTGTCGATGCCGGTGTTCTCCTTGGCCTGTTCGAGATATCCGAGCCATTTCGAAGCAAGATGGCTTGCCATGTCCGGCTCCTGCTTCCAGATTTCCCGGATATACTGCGTCCCGTCGCCATCACCCAGGTTGTCGTTCATCCAGAGGCCCATCTGCCCGAGGAAGTGTGCTATGATTTCAACCGCTGTCATTTTATTGTTATTCGATTATTTGTTATCGTAGGGGAGTTAATTATTATCGCAACTTAACATAATGTAAGTTGTGTAACAAAACCAAAACAGGGGAGCATCCTCACTTAATCAAGTTTTTTGGATTCCGTTGCCGGATATTCTCACAGAGTGTTTTGAATTCTTTTAGATTCATGAAATTTGTCCGAGGAAACCCACGGATTCATCCGTGGGAGGAATCGGACCTTGCCTTTTTTTGATGTTAAACAGATATGAATTGGTATGTCTTTTCAGCCTCAGTGATTTGTATGAGACTGAGTTTGACAGTGTATGTCCTTCGAAGTCTTTGACGACAAAGTATCCGGTGCTACGTCTGCCGT
>JAFUXZ010000057.1 GCA_017470795.1 Paludibacteraceae bacterium | reverse complement strand
TGTATGCCAACTGATGTGTGCGCCGTTCGTACTGGGCGATGATACAGCGACGTCGCGCACTTTCTCACACGGGTCGATATATTTGACTTCGATGTCGTCAAAGTCGTATCTGTGAGGTGTGGACGAGGGTCTCACCACGGCGATGTGTCTGCCGGCTCCGGTGTACCGGGCGAAGTTGAAGATGTATTCTCTCCATACGGCGTCAGGCTGGACGATGTTGCCGGTGCTGACGAATGTAGACAGGTCGGTGGGGTCTGACATAACGCCGATGAAGAGCGTGTCGGTGGCGGTGTTGGTGGTTGCGGCCTTCATCCAGAAGGAGATCTGCAGCTTCTGAAGGCTGTCGTTCATCTCGGGCAGTGCGAAGTACCACACCATGCTGTCGAGCTCTGTTCCAACCCCCGACATGCAGCCGTCGCCGCTGTGTGCTGCGCCTGTGGCCCGGTTGAGGTAGGGAACTACGGGGTAGTTGATTTGTCCCGACAGACGTTCCGAACCCACGATGCAGGTTTCCTGCAGCGGGCGCGAGAAGGCCACGTAGTCTTCAAAGCCTTGCCTGTAGGGCAGCGCCCAGACGCTGCGGCATGCGGTGCGGAAGGAGTACACCTCCGTCTGGCTTGTCTCTGCTCCGTCGCAGAGTGTCGTGATGCGGTAGTAATAGGTCTTGTTGTAGTCCAGACTGTCGAGGGTAGCCGTGGGCGTGGAGGTCTGCTTTGACATCACCATGGTCGATTCCTTCATGTCAGCTGCGGTGTTGAGGTCAATGCGCCACAGGGACTTGCGGTTCGGCTCGAAGGTGATGGTAGCCCGGGTGTCGGTAACTTCGGTCACCTTGGGGTCTGTTGCAGGCACGCAGCCGTCGTAGGTCATCAGCGTGATGTTGTCTATCAGGGTCTGTGACGCATAGTAGCCGGCTCCGATCGAGGAGGCACTGTACCACAGCACCTCGTCTGCATGTACGGCCCTGAAGGCGATGAACTTGCCGCTGCCCTTGTAGGAGTCGAAGTTGACGACTGCGAGGCGATAGTCTTCGTCGCCTTCAATCGTGGTCACGGGGACGAAGGTAGCCGTGTCGTAGATGTCGGTCATCACGCCTACCTGGAAGCGTGAGTTGCCGTCCATCTGGCCCCCTTGCTTGTAGTAGAACTGCAACAGCACGTCTTTCGTGTCCTCAACCTCCGGCAGGGTGAAGTAGGGGCCGGTCTCGAAGTACTCGTCTATGCCGTTGGAGTAGTACATGTCGAACATGGCCAGCCGGATGGCGTAGTTGCTGTCGTCATATCCGTACCACATGCCGGTCGACTGTGGGCCGTAGCGGCTCGGTGCGCCGCCTTTCTTGTTGTCGAGCCAGGGCACCTGTTGCGTGAAGATATTGGTCGTATAAGAGAATTCGCTGGTCGTGTTGAAATCCGTATTGTATGGCAGATGCACGAAGTTGTCGATGCTCGAGAGGTTCCATGTGTGTTCTTCGTTGTCTTCAAACCCGATGAAGAGCGGATAGTCGGCCTTTGCCAGCCTGCGGGGCAGGAACACGCGCTGCGGCAGGCTCCACTCGCTGGTTGACGTGCCGTCCACGCCCTGTATGTACACCTGCACGAATTCGCCGTTGTGGCTCTGCTTCAACTTGATGTTGAAGTCTTTGGCGTCAATGTTGCTGAAGGTCTCAATGATGTCTGACGATGGAATCTGCGCCGGGTCGGCCGTGAAGCCCAGTGCGGCGGCTTTGCTCACGATGACGTTGACTTTGGGAGCTCCGTAGAGCTGTGCACTGATGCCAAACGAGTTGGTGGTCGTGTTCCTGAAGCCTTTGATTTTGGGTTTGACAACTGCCGGGGCTTTCGTGATGCTCAGGTTGTCCATGTAGAAGAGGTTGTCGGCGTCGTTGAAGTCGGACACGAAGGCAATGTACTTGCCGTTGCCGGTGTATCTGTTCATCAGGACGGTAAACTCTTCGTATCTGCTTTCGATGGCGTTGATCTCAACCGTGTCGACGGGAACGAAGGAGTAGAAGTCGTCGGGGTTGGTCATTGCGCCGACAATCAGGCGGCTGGTGTAGTGCTGTCCTTCGATGACGGGACCGGTTGCGCCCCAGAAGCGGACTTGCAGGCAGCTCAGCGAGTCAACGTCAAGTTCGGGCGTGATGCCATAGACGAAGTTGCCGGCCGGGATGGGGGTGGCTACGTTCCTGGCTCCGCTGAAAACGAGCACGGATGTCGAGTCGAATGCATACTTCGGGCGGTTGGCCACCGACGAGTTGGTGTTGATGTATGGAATGTTGCTGACTCCGCTGATGTTGCTCCCGTTGGTCCAATACTGTGCGTTGTCCATCTTGTCGGGCACGTAGGTGTAGTTGAAGTCGATGGTGTACGGCACTTCCGACACGTTCTTGGTGGCGAAGGATGTCGTAGCCTGCTGGGTCTCGCCCGACGGACAGTTGGCCCGTACATATATATAATAATGTGTGGCGCGCTCAAGGCTGCTGAGCGTCACGCTGTAGTCGGTTGTGTTGACCCGCATCTTGATCTGGTCGGGAGCAATCTGGTCGGCCTCTTCGATGGTCTGAACGGGAGTGGTGGTCACAAGCACGTCGAAGTCGAGAGCGTCAAGGGCGCCTGTCCACGAAATCTGCGCCTCGGTCGTAGTGGCGGCGACGCGGATATTCTGCGGAGCTTCGCATAGCGGCTCAGGACGGACGATCACTTCATCCAGCACCACGCCGCGGCCGAAGTGATCCGTGGCTTCGAACATCAGCTGATACGTCGCGTTGGCGCCGGTGAGCAGGATGGTGTCGTTCTTCCACGTGGTGATCTTCTTGTCGTACGCGGCGAGCTCGACCCAGCGCGTCTCGGCTGACGTGCGGTAGTAGACGCGCAGCTCGTCAACGTCGCCGGTGCGCTGTGCCTGCGCGTGGGCGAACACCACCATCGGATGGAAGACCTCCGAGAGGTCCATCACCGGAGAAATCAGACGTGTCACGGCTCCCTGAGTCTGACCCGTCGTGTTGCGCATCGAGAGCTGCCAGTTGCCGGCATATGAGCCCGTGGGATACTTGGCGTCGGCCGATGCTTCCAACTGCCACGACAGCGAGCCGTAGGCCTGCTCAATCTGCCAGCCGCGGGCCAGCAGCGAATCAAGCGAGCCGCTTTCAAAATCTTCGTACACAACGTACTTCTGTGTGCGCTGTGCCACTGCCGTTGCCATCAGCAGCAACGACAATAATAGCGTAGTAAGTTTCCTCATGTGTAATTGATGGTTATGAATAAAACTTGAATAGCGTTAGTCTGCGTCAGTCGCCCGAATTTGGCGTCTGCACCCGTAATCTGATGCCAAATGTACAACTTTTTCTTTATTCATCTTGTCAAAAAAGTGAATATCTCTAATGTATCGTCCGATTTTGTTCAATTTTTATGTTTTATAACATGGTTGTAAAACACGGCGTCCGGATTGACGATGGTCAGAACGCCTGTAAGACCCGGGTACGGCGGTGTGTTTTCGGCCGTTGTCGGCCGGTATGCAGGGCGGTATGATGTCTGTCAGGATGACGCCGAGGGCAGCGTGGCAGCCGGTGCGTCAGGTCGGGTCAATGCCGGCGGCGGTCGTGGCAGGGATGCTGTCTGCCGCTGCCGGGCCGGTGGCTCGGGCGGTCCGTGTCCGTTGCGGTTTGGTCGGAGTCATGGGCGGCACTGTCAGACAGGCGTTGTGCCTACAGGCGCCCGCGGCTTTGCCGGCACTGCAGAGGTGTGCTTCTTCAGCTCTGCCGGGTCTGTGCGTGCGTAAGGCTTCGGCCTGTGCAGCCGGCGTGGGCCGCACGTGTGCGTGCATGGCGAGGCTCTGAAGTCCGCATTTTTGCTGTGTTTCCGGCCGGTTGAGCATGCCGTCGGACGCTATTTCCGATAACGCTTCAGAGGGTATCGTTCGCAAAGCCGTGTGCATCAGTCGAAAACCGCGTTTTTTCTTTCTTACAGCTATGTTATTAAGCATGTAAAATGAAACTTTTGTAGATTAAAAGAAAATTTATGTCAACATTTTTTGGAAAAGAAAGGAGAAAATTGTACGTTTGCCCTGATTTCAGTAGCCTTAAGAGCATGTTCCGCCCCGGCGATGAGCAGGAGGAGCAGGGCTCGATGCCGCTGTCTATGCAGGGTTGCGCCCCGTAGGGCACCCTGGCGAAACGCTCATTCTGATGGTATTTGACACTATTAACCAACCATATTTATTAACAACAGAACGCTTATGAAAAAAGTCTTTACGTTTTTGTTGTCGCTGTTGATTACAGCAGTGGCAACTGCGCAGAGTACACAGACGTATGTTGTGTACGAAGATTTTGAAAGCGGCTCGC
>JAFUXZ010000056.1 GCA_017470795.1 Paludibacteraceae bacterium | reverse complement strand
GAAGTTGGTCAGCAGTCCACTCGGCAGGAGATTCCAGTCGACAATCTGCGCGTAGACGTCAGCCGTCTCGTAGTCGCCCGCTGCCAGCTCATCGAGCCGCTCAACGTAATAGTCAGGATCCAGGCCGGCTGACAAGGCTGCCTGGCGTATGCGCTGTGTGAAGATGTCGTAGTTGTCGTCAAAATAGCGTTTCCAGGCGCTGATGCGCGCTTCCTGTGTGGCCGAGTCGACGAGCAGTTTGCCTGTGAGGCGGGCGTAGCTGTGGATGTAGCCTGACTTGACCAGACCGTCGCAGGCTTCATGAAAACCGACGTTGTAGTGCAGCGCTTCGTCGAGGGTGGAGGCCTGCACGGCGTAGAACTGCGACTTGCGTCCCTCGGTGGTCTTCTGTGCGTAGAGCTGCTGCGCTTTGGCGATGCGGTCGGTGAAGTAGCCGATGTGCTTCAGGTCTTCATCGAACCCGACATTAAACGAGAAGGCACACGTGATGACCGTCAGCACCAGCAGCAGGATAATCAGCCGGTTCTGCCGCTCTATCGGGTAGTTGTTGATGCGCTCCATGAGGCGGAATGCGCGTTCGCTGCGCCGGTTGTTGGCCGGGCGGAAGAACTGCGGCATGAAGGCCAGACAGGCGAAAGTAGTCCCGGCGACCGACAGCAGGGCAAACAGCCCGAAGTCGCGCAGCAGGGCAGACTGTGTCAGCAGCAGTCCTGCGAATGCGCCAATCGTGGTCAGGCTGCCCATGAGCACGGGCTTGACCTGTTCGCGCAGCACCTGTTCGGGATCGCTGACATACTTGTAGTGCGTCAGCACATGCAGGCAGTAGCTCAATGCTACGCCCAGCACGATGGCTCCCAGTCCGAGAGCCATCAGCGACATGCTGCCCTGCATGAAGTAGATGACGGTCAGTGCGAAGAATGCGCCATAGACGATAGGCAGCACGAGCAGTGGCAGGGTGCCGTGATTGCGGAAGCTCAGCATAATCAGAATGCCGATGATCAGTATCGACAGCCCGAGTGTGAACAGCAGATCGAGCTTGATACGCTGCGAGTTGCCCACACTGTTGATGGGAGCCCCGTGGTAGTATACATCAACCATCGGATAGCGCGCCCGAACGGAGTCGACAGCCAGGTCCAGCTTGCGTACGAGGCGTGTGCCGGTGCCGGAGTCGAGCGACTTGAAACTTGGTGACAGGAAAGCCAGTATCTCGGTTGAGTCTGTCGTCATCAGGTGCACCGTTTCCGCCTCCGGGTCTTGCCCGTCGGCTTCGTCCTCATACATGCTGAACCCGCCATTCAAGCCCTGAAAGCTGCCCATCAGCAGGCCGCGCATGCCAAACGGGTCCATCTCGGCGAGGGTCTCGTCGTCGCCTGTGGCGTTCTGTATCATCTGTTCGTTGAGCCGTTCGGCGCTGAAGATGGTGTCCATGCCGGCGTACATGCTCTCGTCGACAAACGAGGGGACGTGTTCGGTGAGGAAAATCAGCGGGTCCATCAGTTCGCCGGCGTCGGGCTTCTGAATTCTGTAGAGCATGTCGTTGTCGATGTCATGCTCGGCGGAGTCGGCTCTCATCAGCACGTCCATAAAGTAGTCGCACGCCTCGGCCTGCTGCGGCAGGGTGTTGGTCCGGGCTGCGCCGTCGAGCACGTTGTCGGGGTTGACAAACTGCACGAAAATCTTGTCCTTGACCTTCAGGTCGGAGAAGGCCAGACCCATGGCCTCCGAACTGCCCGATGACGGGAGCAGCTTGGTGATGTCTTCTTCGTAGGTCACCTTCAGCCCGAAATACACAAAAAATGCTGTCGACAGCAGCATCGACAGCCAGAAAATCAACGGATGTGACTTGAAGTATCGGTATAGTTTAATCATCAGTGTTATGATATGATTTGATAGCGGATGATGTGCTTCATGGATTTCGCCGGCCGGTCGGTCAGCTGGCCGGCATCTCGGCGGCCTCTGCCTTGAAGTCAATGCTGATGCCGTTGGTGCTGCGAACCGTTGACCGGATCTGGTAGCGCCCGTCTGACAGCCCGACTTCGACGTCGATGTCCAGTTCGGGCGTGCGCTGCGGGCTCAAAACCTCCATCAGGCGGTATTGCCTGACGTTGTCGAGCAACACTTCATGACCGATCAGTTGCTCTGCGCACTCTTTGATCATCTGCATGTTGCACACGCCGGGCGACACGGGGTTGCCCGGGAAGTGTCCCCGGTAGACGGGGTGGTCGGCCAGCAGCAGGACGTGGAACGTCGTGACGGAGTCTGTCGCCGTCTGGCTGATGATGCGGAAGTATTCGTTTAGCAGCATGGTGTGTACGTGATTAACCGTTGACATGTTGACGCTTCCATTGGGCAAAGAAGTCAGGCTCTGAGAGCTGCAACTCCCCGTTCAGGTCTGTGAACAGCTGGATGGAGGTAGCCTTCAGGATGACAGCCTGATCGGACTGACGCGTGACCAGATAGTCGAACATCAGTTTTGACCCACGGCATGGATGATAGGTGATGCGTACGGTCAGCAGATCGTCGATGCCGGCCGTTTGCTGATACTGCAGGTGCAGGTCGTACATCGGGGCCAGATAGCCCTGATGGAACATGTACAGGTATTCCAGTCCGTGTTCACGCCCGAAAGCCTCGCGGGCATCCTCAAGATAGGCGACATAACTTCCATGCCACACCATCCGGATGCTGTCGACCTCGCTGAAGCGGACCCTGACGTTTATGACTGTACTTAACTGCATGCGGTATTGGCTGCAAAAGTAATGTTTTTAAGGCGTTTGGCCAAAGTGATGATCTGATTTGTATGCTGACAGGCGCGGCTGCCCGACAAAATATAGCGGGAGCAGGCGTTTTTGTTTGAACTGTTGGGCGCAATGCTCCTCATGCCCTGCTGCTGTCCGTCTCTGCCGGCCGGGGTGGGAGACAGGCATTCGCCCTGCTCGCAGCTGCCGGCGCCGCTGTCCCTCATGCTTTCCTGCCTCTTGCCCCCTGCGGGCTGCGCGTATGACCTGCGATGCTGCCGCTCCTGCGCTGCCGGCTCCGGCATGGAGCAACCGTTACGTCCTGCTGCGTCTGTCGGCGACAGCTTGGCACAAGGCTGCCCTGCTGACGGAGACATCAGCCGTGACCGCCCGGCATCTTTTTGCGTCAGAGCCGTCTGCGGCGCATCCGCTCCTCGGCGGCGCGCTGAAAGGACATCGGCATGACGAGACCATGCTCATCATGCCGATGCATCAAATCAACAGAGTGTTTGCTGTCCTGACTGTTCAGACAGTTTGTTCGATGTTCCACACGAAGGCGCGTACGCCGACGACGGGGTTGCGCTTGTCGAGTTTTCTGACGGCTGTCAGGAGTTCGGGCACGCGCTCGTCGTCAATCACCGTCATCACGGCTGAGTTCATCTCAGGCCATGTGTGATTGCCCATGCGGGGTTCGCCGTCGTGCGTGCCGCGGCCCTGCACCTGTTCGAAGAAACTATATCCGCGGATACTTAGTGTGTCAAGCATGTACTGAACACGTTCTGTGTTGGCTTGATTGAATATGATAAGCACTGATTTCATGTTGCTGTGTTTCTTCTTTGGTTATTCGTCAATAATGATAGGATCTTCGGTCTGTTTGGCCGGTGCGTCGGTGGGCGTATCGACATTCAAGTCCATGAAGATAAACTGTTTGCGCAGTTTCTCGGTCTTGGCCCGTTCGCCGCTGCGGCTTACAATGGCATAGAACACAGGCACGACGAGCAGCGTGAGGAGCGTTGACACCAGCAGACCACCGATTACAACGATACCCATCGGCTGCCACATCTCAGAACCTTCGGCACTGCTGATGGCCATCGGCACCATACCCAGGATGGTGGTGAAGGCGGTCATCAGCACCGGACGCAGACGTGATGCACCTGACAGCGCAATAGCATCGTTGAGCGCATATCCGCGGTCACGCATCAGGTTGATGTAGTCTACCAGCACAATACCGTTCTTCACGACGATGCCGACAAGCATCACAACGCCCAATGCACCAATCATATCCAAGTCGTGCTTCGTAATCCAGAGGGCGAGAATCACACCCGACAGGGCAAACGGAACGGTGAACATGATGATGGCAGGCTTGGCAAACGATTCAAACTGCGAGGCCATCACGATGTAGACCAATATGACAATCAGTGCAAGCAGCAGGCCCATGTTGCCGAACGTTTCCTGCTGGTCTTCATACGCACCTCCGATGCGGATGGTGATTCCGGCCGGCAGTGACTGCTGGCTGATGACCTTGCGCTGAATCTCCTGCGCCAGTTCGCCCAGAGAGGTCTCGTAGGGCGTAACCTTGACCGTGACGATGCGCTGACGCGACTTACGTTCGATCATCGGTGGCGTGAAGTATTCGCCGACCTGTGCTATCTCACTGAGCTTAATCTGTTGGCCGGTGGCCGTCGGGATGGTCATGTCTTCAAGTGCGGAGATGCTGTTGCGGTCGTTCTCCTGAAGACGTGTGACGATATCATACTCATCGCCGTCGTCCTTGAGGAAGCCGCAGGCCATCCCGTTGACGCGGTTGCGCACGTAGCCCGCAATGGTGGCTGAGGTGAGTCCGTGACGTGCGGCTTTCTTCTTGTCGACCGTAATCTTGATCTCAGGACGCTCCTCGTCGCGGCTGATGTCGATGTCGCGGGCCGTCGGTACCTTCTCGGCAATCTGGCGTTTCAGATCCTCGGCCAGCCGGCTTGTGTAGTCGAAGTCGTAGCCGTAGATCTCAACATCGACCGTGGAGGCTCCCTGTCCACCCATGCCGGTGGAAGCCTGACACTGGAAGTCGGTGATTTCAGGGTAGGAGGCAATCTCTTGACGGAGCACTTCGGCAATCTGCTCAATGCTGCGTGTGCGCTGATACTTCTTCGAGCAGCGGATACGCATTGAGATGGTGTTGTTGTAGGTGCTGGAGAACAGGGCTGCAACGCTCGACTCGTCGCTCGAACCGGCTGACGTGTTGATGAGCTGTATCTCAGGAGCCAGTTCGACAAAGCGTGCCTCGAGCTTGCGTGCCGTCTTGAGCGTCTCCTCAATGCGCGTTCCGCGCTGGAGCTCTACCGTGACGGTCAGACGTCCGTTATCCGAATTCGGGATAAAGTTCGTACCAATCTTGCCCATGAGAGCCGGAGTCAGGGAAGCGATGAAGAAAAGCAACAGCAGACCGATTGTAATCAACTTGTGATTCAGGCACCAGTGGAGCAGACGGGCGTAGGCCGCATCAATCTTGTCAAGCACCGGAATCACAAAGCGCTCGTACCAGTCTTTCTTCTGGCGGTCTTCTACAAGTTCGCCGTTCTCCACATGAACCTTTTTGGACTTGAGCAGCTTGGAGCAGAGCATCGGCGTGAGTGAGATGGCGATGAGGGTCGATGTGGAAGTGACAATCGTCACGATCCATCCTAACTCCTTGAACAGGATGCCGGCCATGCCGGAGAGCATCGTCAGCGGGATGAACACAGCGGCGAGCACAAGGGTGGTTGTAATAACCGATACCCAGACCTCGTTGGTGGCATATATGGATGCCTCATGCGGATTAGAGCCGCGGTCAATGTGCTTCGAGATGTTCTCCAACACAACGATGGCATCAT
>JAFUXZ010000055.1 GCA_017470795.1 Paludibacteraceae bacterium | reverse complement strand
TGCAGACCCTGTTCGTCCCCGTGCTGACCTTCGCACACACCCTCCAGATTGACCGCGCCGCGCACCGCTTCTACGAGACACGCGTCGACACCGCCTTCTTCCCCAACACCTACCTCAACCAAAACGCCACCAACGACACCGCCGCCCTGCGCACCATCCAGAACACCCTCTCCGTCACGCTCGAAGAGGCCGCATCGCCCCTGGGATTCGGACTGACAGCCTACCTGCACAACAACACCCGCCAATACCTCTACCTGCAAGACGACTCACTGATCAGACACCGCTGGCAGAGCGACCTCATGCTCGGAGCCGAAGCCACACGGCAGGCAGGACGATACTTCCACTTCCTGATTGACGGACAGATATGCCTGGCAGGCTACCGGCTCGGACAATACCGGCTCGGAGCACAGCTGCAAGGACACATCCCGCTCGGACGCCACACCCTCGACCTCACGGCATACGCACGCAGCGAAAGCCGCAAGCCCGACCTGCTCGAACACACCTACCTGTCCAACCACTTCAGGCGCTCCGACCTCGACCTGCGCAGCACCCTGACCAACCACATCGGCGCCCAAGCCGCCTTTGCGCACCCCAACATCAGCGCCTCGCTGCGCGTCGACATGCAAAACCTCACCCACGCCATCTACTACACCGACGGCGGGCTGAAGCAGTACGACGGCAATATCCAGATCGTCGCAGCCGACCTCAGCCTGCGGCTCAACAGCCGGCACTTCGCGCTGGACAACCACGCCGTGTGGCAGCAGACAAGCTCCTACGTCATAGCCCTCCCGCAGATCACCCTGTACGAAAATATCTACTACTACGCCCGCTGGTTCAATCAGCTGGACGTTCAGTTCGGCGTCGACATGCGCTACCACACCGCCTACTACGCACCCCTCTACATGCCGGGGCTCGGGCAGTTTACCGTGCAGCAGCATACACGCGTCGCACCCCCGCCCATCCTCTCGGTCTACGCCAACCTGCGCATCAAGACCGTCCGCTTCTATGCCGCATACACGCACTTCAACCAGCTGCTGAGCGACCACTATAACTACTACTCAATGCCCCTGTATCCGCTGAACCCCGCCTCACTGCGGCTCGGCATCAGCTGGAACTTCTTCAACTGAAAACCATGCGCCCGCCTGCGGCGCCCGTCATACAGAAAACAAAAAAACAACAGAATACAATGAAACGCCTGCTTACCCTCGCCCTGCTGTTCATGACCCTCATGACGCTCCGCGCCGAGTGTGACTACGTCGCCCTCTACGACGAATCCGGGAAATCCATCTTCCAGACCGGCTCCTACACCGTCAGCTACGGCGTACCGGCCGACCGGCTCGACTTCCAGCTCTACCTGCCCGGCTCCGTCAGCGGCACCCTCAGCGTGACCGACGACCTGGGCAACGAGCTGCTCTACCTGCCAAGCCTTTACAGCCTGTCGAACACCTTTACGGGCAAATGGCTCACCTATGAGGGCCTCGAAGTCGACACGCGCGCCCGGCAGATCACCTTTACCTTCGGCGGCGGCTCGACGCTCTCCAAGACCGTCAACCACATCCGCCTCTCGCAAGCCATCTACGTCCGTACGGACTCCACCGACATCCGTTTCGACGACACCGAAATCGGCTACGCAACCACGCGCACCGTCAACATCATGCACAGTGCCGCCGACGGCCCGATACGCATCACCAGCACCAACCCGGCCCTGTTCACGCCCAACATCTCGGTGATCAACGACGCCGGAGACTGCCGTGCCGGCATGGAGCAGATGACCGTCACCTTCAGCCCCACCGCCGCAGGCCCCTGCAGCGGGCAGATCAGCATCAGCGACGGCAGTCACACCGCCGTCATCAACATGAGCGCCGAGGCCGTGCGCCATCCGCAGCCGATCCTCTGGACCGACGCGCGCACCATCAGCACCGGACACACCGTGGCTCCCGCAGCCACTGTGGAGAGCGAACTGCCGCTCCGCTTCATCTCGAGCGACTCCACCGTGATCACCGTCAGCGGTGACACACTCATCGCCCTCACCCCCGGCACCGCCACAATCATCGCCCTGCAGGACGGCAACGACGCCTACGCCCCCGCGGCCGACTCCGTCATCTTCACCGCCACCGAGCTCGCTGTGCAGACCATCAGCTGGACGCAAGACCTGATGCACATCGCACACGACAGTGCCTACGTACTGCTCACCGCCGCCAGCTCATCAGGCCTCCCCGTTGTCTACAGCACGTCTGACGAGCAGGTCTGCCGCATCAGTGGCGACACGCTCTTCATCCTGTCTGCCGGCAGCACCTTCATCACAGCCTCCGTGGCAGCCACCGACACCCTCGCAGAGGCCCGCCTGTCAAAACCGGTCAGCATCTACACCGTCGGACTCGAATGCGGATCCACCGCCCTGTATGACGAGTCGGGCAAATCCATTTTCCAGAACGGGTCATACACCGTCGCTTACGACGTACCGGCCGCTCAGCTCGCCTTCCAGCTCTATCTGCCCGGCTCTGTGGCAGGGACGCTTACCGTGACCGACAATCTGGGCAACCAGCTGCTCTACCTGCCAAGCCTGTACAGTCTGTCAAGCACTTTCACGGGCAAGTGGCTCACCTACGACGGTATCCCGGTGGATCAGCGCGCCCGGCAGATCACCTTCACCTTCGGCGGCGGGTCGACGCTCTCCAAGGTCGTCAACCACATCCACCTCACGCAGGCCAGCTACCTCAGCACCGACTCTGCCTCCCTGCTCATCGAGACGGCGGCCATGTCAGGCGTGAGCGGCATGTTCAGCGTTCAGTACAGCGACATCGCAGGCCCGATGCATATCACCAACCGCAATCCGAACCTCGAGATCATGGGTGACCGCTATGTCGACATCCCGTGCGGCACGTACGGCACGCATACCTTCCGCTACAACTTCATCAGCCCCGTTGCCGGTCCGCAGCAGGACACCATCGTTGTGGGCAACGGCGTGGTGGACCTCGTGATTCCGGTCGACATCCGCGTCGGTGGCGGGCTGGTACAGGTGATTGACTGGCCGCAGGACCTCTCTGCGCTTCAGATTGACGACACGCTGCGTCTTGCCGCCACGGCTTCAAGCGGTCTGCCCGTACAGTTCGTCTCCTCTGACTCCACCGTGGCCTATATCGACGGCGACACGCTGCTCTACTTCCTCGCTCCCGGCACGGCAACCATCACGGCCCTGCAGCCGGGCAGCAACGAGTACAAAGAAGCCCAGCCCTTTGAGCAGGCCGTGAGCGTCGACCGCCGCACGCCCAGCATCATCTTCGCTCCCACCGCCCAACATCTCGGACTGGGCGAACGCCTCATCATGTCAGGCTTCGAGAATGGCGAGGCCGACGTGAACGGCACCTTTGCCTGGCTCGATCCGGACACCATACTCTCCCTTGGCACGCACGACATGCCGGCCGTGTTTATGCCTGACAACATGGTGTACTACACCACCGTCGACCTCATGCTGAGCGTCACGGTCGACTCCCTGCCCCCCGTACGCGTCAGCATCCTGACCTACCCCACAGCCTCCGACCTGCACTACGGTCAGAGCCTGTCGGAGTCGCAGCTCACCGGCGGCAGCGCCAGTGCTGCGGGACGCTTCGTGTGGGCCGACGAGGGGCTCACTCCCGATGCGGGCTATCACGAGTTTGACGTCATCTTCGTGGCCGACTCGGCTGAACTCGGCCGGGCGCAGATCAGCGTTGGCGTCAACGTCGCGCAGGCGCCGCAGACCATCGTGTGGGAGCAGGATTTTGATTCGGTCCGTGTTGGTGACACCTTGCTGCTGACGGCTCGCAGCTCGATGATGTTCGATATCATCTACCAGGTGGGCGACAGCAGCATCGTGAGCATCCGTCAGGATACGCTCATCGCCCTCGCCCCCGGCCGCACCAGCCTGACGGCCACGCAGCCCGGCAATGTCAACTTCATGGCCGCAGAGGGTATCACCGTCTACCTCGAAGTCTATGAGCCCGTGAGCCACACGGCTCTGGCCGGGGTGCATGCCGACATCCGCCTGACCTATCAGCCCGACGCGCGCCGTGTCAGCATCCGGGCAGCCGACTTCCGTCAGGCCGCTGTCTACACTGCCGACGGACGCCTCGTCATCACGTCTGACACGCCTGTCTTCAGCCTGCCTGACGCCCTGCAGGGACTCTGCCTGGTGCGCGTCATGACTGCCGGCGGCGTGAGCACGCACAAACTCAACATCTGACAGATTCATGTTGTTCAACCTCTTCAAACGTCAGCCACGCGCAATGAAGTATCTTATCGTCGGCCTGGGTAATATCGGGTCCGAGTATGCCCTGACGCGTCACAATGCGGGTTTTCTGATGGTCGACCGTCTGGCCGGCAGTCTCGGAGCCTCTTTCAGCTCCGCGCGCTACGGGCAGATTGCCACCGTGCGCATCAAGAACCAGCAGGCAGTCCTGCTCAAGCCCAACACCTACATGAATCTCAGCGGTCAGGCCGTGCGCTACTGGATGGGCAAGGAGCATATCGAGGCGGAGCGTCTGCTCGTGCTTGTCGACGATGTGGCGCTCCCCTTCGGCACGCTCCGGCTCAAGCCGCAGGGCTCTTCCGGAGGGCACAACGGGCTGCAGAACATTCAGGACAACCTCGGCTCCGACCGCTATGCGCGCCTGCGCTTCGGCATCGGCAACAACTATCATCAGGGCGGGCAGATCGACTACGTGCTGGGCCGCTTCACCGAGCAGGAGCAGCAGCAGATGGATGACCTGCTCGACCGCACGACGGAAATCATCCGCAGTTTTGTCCTGCAAGGTGTGCAACGAACGATGAACCAATACAACTGACGCATCCCTGCCGGTGCTTCACGGCCCCGGGGGCAGGCAGGCCGCTGCTGCGGCAGTGACCCCGCGCCCCGCCGACGCTGAACGCCGCATGATGCCCACGGCTCACTGACCCTGAATCCCCATCAAGAAACCCTGTAACAATCTCTGTGCTCCTGACGTGTACCGACGGTTTGTATTCATATTGACGCTGCTTGTCTCCGTAGCCTGTCAGGCTATGATCGACACGGCCGCCTTTCAGATTGACGAGGTGCTCGTGCTGGGCAAGCTGCAGCAGGAGTACGACCGGCGCACGATCCTTCCGGCAAGCGAGCTGGCACTGCGGCTTCAGCCCGTCGAGACGCCGCGCGACCTCTCCGTCCGGCTGCCGGGCCTGTTTATGCCCGACTACGGGTCGGCCGTGACGTCGACCATCTACGTGCGCGGCATCGGTTCGCGAATCGACCAGCCGGCCCTGTCGATGATCCTCGACGGCGTCCCCCTGATGGACAAGAACATGTACGACATGCAGCTGCCTCACTCGGTGCGCGCGTCGCTGCTGCGCGGTCCGCAGAGTGTGCTCTTCGGGCGCAATGCCAACGGCGGTGCTCTGCTGCTGACCACCCCGCGTCCGCGCTTCTCGCCCGACAGTCTGCGCTTCTCGGACACGCACCTTCAGGCGTCCTATGGCACGGTCAACACCGTCGATGTCGACCTCAGCACCTCCCTGTCGGCTCCGCATTTCGCAGCCTCCTTCGCCCTGCTCGGGCGGCATACGGACGGCTTCTTCACCAACCGGCACACCGGCAGCTCTGTCGGGCGCACCGACCAGGGGTCTTTCTACACGCGTCAGCAGTGGTACGGAGGCGGCCGCTGGCAGGTGGACAACATGCTCCGGGCAGGCGTGGTGAAGCAGGACGGCTATGCCTACGCCATGTCCGACTCCGCAGGCCACCGGCTCCCTGTTGACTATGACGACGAGTGCTCCTACCGGCGTACGCACCTCATCGACGGCCTGACGGTGCGCCACCGCTCCGACCGGCTTCTGCTCACCACCACGGCATCCTACCAGTGGCTCGATGACCGGCTCCTGCTCGACAACGACTTCACGCCCCGCTCCTTCTTCACCCTCACGCAACGGCAGCATCAGCACAACGCCACCCTCGACGTCCTGCTCCAGCCTGTGCAGACCGATCGCCCCTACCGTTGGACAGCCGGTGTGTGGGCGTTTGGCAAGTGGAACAAGATGCAGGCCCCGGTGCGCTTCCTGCCCGACGGCATCGGCGAGCTGATTGTCGGTCATTTCAACGACATGCTGCCCGGCAGTCCCGTCAGGCTTCTGGAAAGCTCGTTTCAGATTGACAGCGACTTCCGCCTGCGCAACCTCGGCGCCGCGCTCTACCACCAGTCGACCTATCAGTCGGCCATCGGCCTGTATGTGCATGCCGGCCTGCGGCTGGACTACGAGCACGCACAGATGGACTACCGCTCCGGCAGCCTGGTGCACTACGTGTTCGAGGGCTACATGCCGATGTGGAAGGCTGTAGAGACGCGTCTGAGCGGCCTGACGGGTCAGGACTTCACGCGCCTGCTGCCGTCGCTCACCGTGGGCTACGACCTGAAGACTTCAGCCGTCACGGCCAACTTTGAGGCACACGTCGCGCGGGGCTACAAGGCCGGAGGCTATAATACGCAGATCTTCTCCACCATTCTGCAGAGCCTGCTCACGCGCGACCTGCTGACCGACATGAGCCCGATCCTCTCCGGCATGGGCTGGTCTCTGGCTCTCGACGAACGCTACAGCACGGTCGACATCACGCGCTACAAGCCCGAGTCAGCCTGGAACACCGAGCTGCGCGCACGCCTTCGCACCACCCACCTCACGGCCGCCCTCACGCTCTATCACACCGACTGCCGCGACCTGCAGCTCACCGTCTTCCCCGAGGGCAACACCACCGGCCGCATGATGGCCAACGCCGCACGCGCACGCAGCATCGGAGCCGAGCTGGAAGCCGTGCTCAACTTCCGGCTCAACAACCGCCATCAGCTCAGCTTCAGCACCGTCAGCAGCCACACCGACGCACGCTTCGTCGACTATGCCGACGGCCGCGGCGACTTCAGCGGGCGGCATCTGCCCTATGTGCCGCTCTACACGCATCAGCTCATGGCCGACCTGCGGCTGCGGCTCAACGACGACACGCACCTGATGCTCATGACCGACCTGCAGCTCGCCGGTCCTATCTACTGGGACGAGCAGAACGCCCACCGCCAGCCGCTCTACGCCCAGCTCGGAGCCACCATCGGCCTGACCTACCGCCGCGTCAGCCTGCGCCTGCGCGGGCACAACCTGACCGACACCCGCTTCGACACCTTCTACTTCGTGAGCATGAACCGCACCTTCTATCAGCGCGGCAAGCCCATGCGCCTCGACGCCCAGATTGCAATCAGCCTCTGAGCGGCCTGCCCGCTGCCCGCTGCTGCTGCCGGCCGCACGGCCCCTGAATTGCTCCCTGCGGCAGCCTCCTCCGGCTCTGCTGACAGCTGCTGCCCGATGCTCCGCGCAGCCCTGTGCGCCGCCCGTTGTCGGCCGTCCCCTCTGCCGTCCGCCCTGTGCACCCTCCGGTCCGCATCCGTTCGCCCCTTTCCTCCGCCCGTCATCACCGCCCCTGACACCCTCGCTGCCGCCGCTCCCATGCGCTCCCTCCCGACGGTCAGCTGCCCCGCCTCCGTCGCCGCCGAAAACGCTCACACACAGTCCTTCAGCCCTCTTTCTCCAAACGCTCCGCACCCCCTTCACCGCCTCCCTGCCGCCCCTCCGGCACCCACCGCCGGCCGGCAGGGTGGGGAGCGCAGGATGCATTTCGTCAGTGCTTTCGTCCCTTTTTTATGCAACTGTGCGTGGAAAAGCATACCTTTGCGGCTCATCAATCACAACACAAAACATGAAGACTATCATCAAATCCATGATGCTCTGTGCCCTCGCGCTCATGGGCATCGCCTGCAGTTCGGAGAACAACCCCTCAACACCCGAAGAGCCGGGTCAGCCGGTCGCTGTCGTGCCGCTGCCTTTCGACTCCGCAGTCTACGAAGGAACGCTCGACGTGGGAGGCAACAAGGCCGAACAGGTCAGGAGTGCCATCGTCCGCCGTTCGGAAACAACCCTCTGCGCCCACCTGTTTGACGCCAGTCTGACGCCCGAGGTGCCCTATACATTCAACGTTCTGGTCGAGCCGGTCGGCTACACCTATCAGTCGGACGGCACCTACCTGCTCGAAGGCCGCGACCTCTATCCCGTCGTTGAAGGCGAGCGGGTCGACATGGCTCTGGAGCACATCAGCGGCACCCTGCAGGGCGACCAACTGCACATCGAGTTCGTCCTGGCCGACACCAAGATCGTTTATGACGGCACCTACGTTGCCGCCACCCAGCCCGTCACCGAGCCCGTAGCCAACACCCTCCCGGCCACAGGCACCGTCACGGTCAACTATCAGGACAAGGACTACGACACGCCAGACTCACGGGTCGCCTTCGAGTTTGGCGACGGACAGACCTTCGACCTGCAGATGTATCAGATGAAGTTCGTTCCGCAGATGCCTGTCAAGATTGACATCACCGTCCCCTCGGTCAGCTTCAAGGAAGCCGACGGCAAGTACGTCTTCAGCGCGACCGACATCGTTCCCACCTCCGGCGGCAATGCCTACGACCGCTACCTCGTGACCGACCTCACCGGCTCCATCGACACGCAGACCGGCGACGTTGAGTTCAGTCTCCTCTTCGGCCCCTATCCGACGCGTTTCAAGGGGACACTCACCAAGCCGCAGGTGACAGACTGAAACATCACCGCTCCATTCGTGCCGACAGACCGGCATCAGGCAGCCGCCGCAGCCAACCCCTGCAAGCCGCCCGGCGAGGCCTGTCGGCACGAACTATATCGCTGACGGTCAGCCGTCAGCATCAGCCAGACCGACAAAAACGCGTTTTGGTCAGCCAATTTGCCGAATCTGTCGGGAAAATAAGCCATACGGATAAATAATATGTTGTGCAGCATATTTTTTCTTCCTATCTTTGCGGCTCACTTTATAGGCCGAAGCGCCCCGGATACGCTGCAGACTGCTGCAGCAGCCGTGCGCAGACGCAGCCAACCTGTCGTGACGAATGAAGCAAATCATCTGCAGCATATTATTCCCTAAACCTTTGCATGTGCAGCCACAATCGACTCATAATCAGTGCAAGGTGCGGTCAGATGATTGCTCTTCAGCAGCGGTGAAGCATCGCCGCTCCTCCTGCGAATGGCTACGCCCCACGGGGGGGTAGCACGTCTTCGCAGCGCAGGCCGGGCAATGGCATATGCGCTGTGATGGAGGTCAGAGACGATGAGTGTGGCATGAAGAGTCGCATACATACATACTGCCGGAAGAGAAGTGCGTGCCTTGTAGGCATGATGCTCATGATGTGCGTGCGCCTCGCCGCCGCGCCCTACACCCACGACTCAGTGCAGTGGGCGTTGAAGACCGACCTGCTGCGGTGGCTGCATGCGTCAGTCAACCTAGGAGCAGAGTTCGTCACCACGCCTAACCGCCGTCAGACCATCGCCTTCAACATCGCCTACAACGCCTGGACCTTCAGTGCGAACACCAAGTGGCGTCATCTGCTCGTAGAGCCCGAATATCGCTGGTGGCTCGGGAGCACCGCCTTCAACCGCAGCTGGCTCGCCGGAGCATCTGCACGCTACATGCACTACAACGTCGGTCATGTCGACTTCCCCTTCAAGATCTATGACGAGATGCGCACCACGCGCAAGCAGGGCAACCTGCTGGCCCTCGGCGGCTTCGTGGGTCACAACTGGACCCTCTCGGCCCACTGGAACCTCTCGCTGCTGGGCGGAGTGAGCGTCGGCTGGACCGACTACGACCAGTATGAGTGCGAAGAGTGCGGCAAGAAGATCGGTCAGGAAAGCAAGCTGGTGCTGCTTCCCAAGATCTCGCTCAACCTCGTGTGGCTTCCGGCCGGCCGTCGTGCTGCCGCCACCCCGCAGCCTGAGCCCCTCGTACCCGTCAGCCGGCCCGAGCCCGACAGCCTGCCGGCCTACGACTTCCAGCCCCTGCTGGCCGACCTGCCGGCAGTGCGCTACGGACTGCCCGACGACCCCGTCATAC
>JAFUXZ010000054.1 GCA_017470795.1 Paludibacteraceae bacterium | reverse complement strand
GAGATCTATCTGACTGATGAGGGCATCGCTCGTGCCGGGCGTGATGTGCCCCGGCCATCGGATGATGCACGGTACACGTGTCCCGGCCTCAAAGATGCTATATTTGCCGCCGCTGTAGGGGCCCCAGGGGCGGTGTGAACCAAGCAGTTCGACTGCGCGGTCGGCGTATCCGTCATCGACTACCGGACCATTGTCGCTCGTGAGGATGAGCAGCGTATTGTCTGCCAGTCCGGTCTCATCGAGCACCTGCATGATGCGCCCGATGGTGTAGTCAAGTTGTCGGATAGCGTCGCCACGCGGCCCCATGCTGCTGCCACGGAAGCGGCTGTGCGGTACGCGCGGCACGTGGATGTCGTTCGTGCCGAGGTAGAGGAAGAAAGGCTGACCGGCGTGTGACTGAATGTATCGGACAGCGTGTTCGGTGATGCTGTCGGCAATATCTTCATCATGCCACAGGGCGGACGTGCCGCCAATCATGTAGCCAATACGCGGGATGCTGTCTACAATGGCCATGTCGTGGCCCTCACTCGGGTGTATGCGCAACATCTCGGGGTGTTCACGTCCGATGAGTTCGCCCTCAAAGGGTTTCTCATAGCTGACGCTGATGGGGTCGCTTGCGTCGAGGTCGACAACACGCCCGTCTTCTATGAACACACAGGGCACACGGTCAGCAGTGGCGGCCATGATGTAACTGTACTGGAAGCCGATGTCCGTCAGGTTGGGTGTGATGAGTCCGTTCCAGTCCTGCTCCGCAGTGATGCCAAGTCCGAGATGCCACTTGCCGATGGCGGCGGTGGCATAGCCGGCACGGCTGAACATGTCGGCAATGGTGGTCTGTTCGGGCGGAATAATCATTCCCGCATTGCCGGCCGCGATGCCGGTGCCTTCCCTGCGCCAAGGATAGCAGCCTGTGAGCAGTCCGTAGCGCGAAGGGGTGGATGTGGCCGAAGTGGCGTGGCAGTTTGTCATGCGCAGGCCCTGTGATGCCAGCATGTCGGCATTGGGAGTCTCGACAAGCGGTTCTCCATTAAAACCAAGATCGCCATAGCCGACATCATCGGTAAGCAATATGATTACGTTCGGACGTTGAGCCTGAGGCTCGGGAGCATGCCCGCAGCTGTTCAGAGCCATGGTTGCAGCGGCGCTGATGAGTACGGGTGAAAATTTCTGCGAGGTCATGTGAATACTATTTGATGTGGAAAGAATACGTATCGGTCGGCTTCAGCCGGCTATCGGTCAGGTTTAGACGATATATCTGCTCTCCCCATACGCGTCGGAGCCGTTCGTCAGTGAGCGTGATCGTTTCCAGTTCGGCAGTCAGCTGCTGCGCATCGTATGTCAGCCGGAGCTGCTGATTATCCACACGGATGTTGACGTACCCCGGTGTGCTGATGTCAATATCGCCTCTGAGCATGAAGTGCACAACGTTAGGCATGGTGGGATTCGTGATTTGGAAACGGTCCGTGATGGTCAGCTCGCTCTTATTGAGCTGGTAGGTGCGTGTCCAGTTTTGTGCGTGACTTGCATCAGGATACGCAGATGCAATCTCGATGGAGGCCTGCTGGCGTTTTTGGTCAACATTCATTGCGCCGGCCTTGTATTGTGCCCCGTGCTGTTGGTCAGTGCCGTTGATGGTGGGCAGATTGTGATATGCGCTTTGCATGCTCCATATCTGGTAGCGCTCACTGCTGAAGGTTTGTTTTGTATATGTGCCGACGCCGGCGTCAATGAGCACGGGAGTTTGATGGCTGTAGAAGATGCAGGTGCCAACGTCATTGTGGTTATGACTCTCATTGTTGTGCCCGCCTTTGATGGCCAGCATGCGGTCCGTGTTTCTGAAGTAGCAGAACTGTGTCTGTGGGTACCACATGCATGGACTTTCAGACAAGCGCGGCGTTGTCCGTCGAATGGCCTGTTCGGTCATCAATGACCAGAGCGACCGCCACAGGTCTGTTCCGCCCGGGATAATCGACTTGCGGTCCTGAGCCATCAGGGCTGCCAGTTGTATCATGTCCCGGTTATGGACAGCCTGACCATATCGGTAGACAAGTGCCGATATGTTGTCGGTGAACCGGGCTGTTGCATCAGCGAAATTGACGACCCAGTTGTTACCGGCCTGTGTTGCCACGAAGTATTGGCCCATGGCGTTGATCTGCGGGAGGTCAAAGATTTGGATGCGCCCGCCGGTGATGCGGCTCAGCAAGTCAAGGTAGTCAAACAATTTGCCGGCGGCATGTCCCCAGTAGCTTGGCCCTTCTTCGCAGGCTCCGTCGCTGTTGACATAGTTGATGAAGCGGTCGACAGACTGCATGGTGCGCCACGTAAGGGTTTGAACGGTGTCTTGTCCCAAGCGGCAGAGCATGGCCGTCTGGAGTACGTTGAAGTTGCACCACGGGTTCCAGTTGTTGACAATGGCGCCCGGCTTCAGATGCAGTGCCATCCACCACTCGCGGTCGTTGTTCAGGTATGGTATCACGATGCGTTGCCGCAGTTCATGCTCTACGCGCTGGCAAATCATGGGGTCGATACGCTCCAGAGAGTCGTGCAGCAGGTAGCACGTCCAGGCCATCATCCCGGCAACCTCACCGCTTCCTAAATCTATGATGGGAGTGCGCCAGTCAGGCAGTGTGCGTTTTGACGGCTGTCTGAACTGATGAGCCGATAGCACCCAGCTCGTGCGTTCGCATTCGAGCCACAGGCCGTTGACAATCTGGTCCATGAATCGCCCCTGTCCTTCGGCAAGCTCAGCCAGTACGAGGTCTGACAGCGCAGTGTGGTTGTGGCTCATGGGGTCTTCCATGATGCGTCTGTTGCCGCTGCGGTCATACTCAATGTAGTCGGTCGCGAGATTATGCTTCCAACGATAATTCAGACGGCGTTCGCCTTGCTGGATGAGGCGTTCGCGTTGTGCCCCAATCAGGCTGTCCCATGCAGTCCGGTCGGTGTATGCAGGGAAAGGGATCCATTGGTTGTCTTGCACGAGGGCTTGTGCTACCTGTTGCTCTGTGTAGCGGCTGGTGAGGGGGAAGTTCTCGGCCCGTACCATGACCGCGTGGGTACAGAGCAGGGCGCAGATGCCGCAGATTGTATGCCGGAGGTTCATGAGGTCAGTATTGAATGTTGATATGGAGTGAGTTCATGAGTTTCTGGAAGGTATGCTGACGAATCCACGGGTCGTCGGCTTGTTGCAGCAGGGGAAGCATCTGCTGACAGAGTCGTCTGACCAGACGCTGATGGTCGCTGATAGGCAGGTTGGTGTTCTGATAGGGGTCCCGTTTGTTGTCAAACAGCCATGTCTTTTTCAGGCTGCCGTCTCTCTTGAGGGAGAATACGAGGGTGTATCGGTCAGTGCGGATGCCGCGGCTTTCGGCGAAGTAGTCCTGTACGATGCCGTCAGCATCTTTCGTTCCGTCCATGTTGCGGATATACAGGACTCCCTGTGGGCGGTCTTTGCGGCTCCCTGCAAGTTGCCTGGCGAGGTTGCTGCCCTGCACACTGCCGGGTATGCTGTCCTGAAGGCCTGCCAGACCGAGCAGGGTGGGCATGATGTCTGGCGAGGTGAGCAACAGGTTGTCAACGCGCGGGCGGAGCTTGTCGGGATAGCGGATGATGAACGGCACGTTCATCGACTCGTCATAGGGGGAGTTTTTCGGGTCCCATACGTGGCTGCACATCGTTTCACCATGGTCGGAGGTGAAGACGACGATTGTGTTCTGACTTAGATGCAGGCTGTCCAGCGCGTCAAGGAGTCTGCCGAACTCGCGATCCACCCCTGTTACGTTGGCGAAATAGTAGGGTGCGCTGGGGAGTTTGTTTGTCAGTTCGTAGTTGATGTTCCTGCGGACGAGCAGGGAGTCAATCGGCTTGTCTGCATACAGGCGCAGGTCTTGTTCGGTGCAGTCGTTGGTCGTTTCGTAGGGCGAGTGTGGCGGGTTCATGCTCATCATGAGCAGAAACGGGCGGAGGGTATCTCGCTGTGCGAGGAAGTCGAGTGCGCGGTCAACCTCATGACGGGGTGAGTAGTCCTGAACCTGATGGAAATGTCCTTCGGTATCCCAATAGTGCGGTGCATTATGAACGTCATACGTTCCATAACTATACCAGTAGCTGAATCCGTGCCGTCGCTCTTCGGGCGTATAGGCGTCCCAGTGCGGATCGCGCGGGTCGACATATTGCCCGGCGTGTTCCGGGTCGTTGGGCGTCGGGAAGTCGGCATGCAGTTTGCCGATGTAGGCGCATTCGTATCCGCTTCCTGTCAGCACGTCGCTGATGCAGCGTGCATCCTCCCGGAGTGATGACAGCGGGCGTGTGGAGTTGCAGTTGAGCGTAATGCCTGACCCGTCAGGATACATGCCGGTCAGCATCATCCCACGGTATGGCGATGAGAGGGGACAGCAACTCTGTACATGGCTGAGCACTACGGACTCACGGGCAAATTGATTGAGACGTGGTGTGTGCGTCGGATCGCCTTGCCAGCCGACGTATGATGCATACTCAGGTTCGGACCACAGACCTAATGCTGCATTGCGCATCTGGTCCGGGAAGACGAAGACGATGTTTGGATGCTCGGCGGTTTGTGCCTGCGCGGCAACAGAGGCTAAAATGGGGAGGGCACGTATCAGTTTCATAGTATGGTGTTTGTTGTGTTTTCGGGCAAAAGTAAGCATTCTGCATCATCTGCAGCAGGCCTGATTGTACGAATCAGTACCCTCTTTTGTTCGCATCCTAAAAATCAGACACCCTCGTCGGCTATGGGCCGGCAGGGGTGTCTGCTCTTTTTCTCGGCTGCAGAGGTGTGCGGCAACCTGCCGGGATGCTGACCGGAGGTTGTGCAGACTGACCGTGAGGTGCAGATGTCTTTCTGCAGCGTCTGTCGTTGCGGCTTCAGCTTGCCGTTGCCCGTGTGGATTGCCGTCGCCGGCAGGCGGAGGCTCCGGTTTATTCAACCGTCACGCTCTTGGCCAGGTTGCGCGGACGGTCTACATTCAGTCCTTTCTGCACCGCTACGTGATAGGCCAGCAGCTGAAGAGGTACGACGGCCAGCAGGGGGGCGAGCGGCGACAGTGTCTCCGGCACCTGGATGCAGTAGTCGGCGAGTTTGCAGACCGATTCGTCGCCTTCAGTCACGACGGCAAAAACGCGTCCACCGCGTGATTTCACCTCTTGAATGTTGCTCAATATCTTTTCATACAACTGATGATGGGTGGCGATGCACACCACCGGCATTTCACCGTCGATTAGTGCAATCGGTCCGTGCTTCATTTCGGCTGCCGGATAGCCTTCGGCGTGGATGTAGCTGATCTCTTTCAGCTTGAGGGCACCTTCGAGGGCTACCGGATAATTGTATCCGCGACCGAGGTAGATGAAGTTGTGTGCATACGTAAAGCGTTTGGACAGGTCGGCAATGTAGTCGTTCTGTCGCAAGACGGTTTCCATCTTGTCGGGAATGCGTGAGAGTTCGTCAATCACGTGTTCGTAGGTCTGTGTGTCTATCACGCCTTTCTCGCGCCCGAGGGCGAGGGCAAACATCGCAAAGACGAGCACCTGCCCTGTGAAGGCTTTGGTAGAAGCCACTCCAATCTCGGGGCCGACGTGCGTGTAGATGCCGGTGTCGGTAGTGCGTGCAATGGAGGATCCGACGGCGTTGACGATGCCCATCAGGAATGCGCCGCGCTCACGGGCCAGCTGGAGGGCGGCCAGGGTGTCGGCGGTCTCGCCCGACTGTGAGACGGCAATCACCACATCGTCAGGACCGACAACGGCGTCTGAATAGCGGAATTCGGAGGCGTACTCGACAGTCACCGGAATCCGGCACCAGCTCTCAATCAGTTGCTTGCCTATCAGACCTGCGTGCCAACTTGTTCCGCAAGACACGATGATGATGCGTTTTGCTTGCAGAAACTTGGCCCGATGCAGGTTGACGGCTGAAAGCACCACCTCATGCCGACTTGCCAGCAGACGGCCGCGCATGCACTCGCGCATACTCTGCGGCTGCTCGTAGATTTCTTTAATCATGAAGTGGTCAAAGCCTCCTTTCTCGATACTGCCGATGCTCATGTCAACGAATTGGACCTGTGCATCAACATGTTCGTTCTGCAAGGTGTGAATCTGCATTTCCTGACCGATACGCAGGCAGGTGACCTCGCCGTCGTTCAGGTAGACCATGTTATTGGTGTATTCGATGATGGGCGTTGCGTCGGAGGCTACGAAGAACTCGCTGTTGTCTTCACCCACACCGATGACGAGCGGACTGCTCTGACGTGCCACCACGAGCATGTCGGGCTCCTGACGGTCAACGACGGCTATGGCGTATGCGCCAATCACTTCGTTCAGAGCCCGGCGGACGGCCTCGTGCAGCGGCAGGTTGTCGCGCTGTTGACAGAACTCAATCAACTGCACCAGCACCTCTGTGTCAGTGTCTGACTGGAATGTATATCCCTGCTCCGACAGGTGTTGCTTGATGGGGGCATAGTTTTCAATGATCCCATTGTGTACCAGCGCCAGCCGGCCGGACTGCGACAGGTGCGGATGGGCGTTGCGCACCGACGGCACCCCGTGTGTCGCCCAGCGGGTGTGTGCGATGCCGATTACTCCGCTTGCGTCCTTGTCGGCAAGATGTGCCTCCAGATTGGCCACTTTGCCGATTTCTTTGTACACATTCAGGTTTCCCTCATGATTCAGCAGAGCGATCCCTGCACTGTCGTATCCGCGATATTCCAGCCGGCGTAATCCGCCAATCAGAATCGGACATGCCTCACGGTTGCCGATATAGCCCACAATGCCACACATAGTGATTCTTCTGTTATGATTTTGGCCGCAAAGATACGTATTTCTATGTTTCTGAGCATCGATTATGACCACATTTGCAGTCAAAATCAACTTGTGCTTATCGCTGTTTCGCCGAAAACAACTACCTTTACAAGGTTGAAAAAACACAAATCATGACGCAGGAAATGTCCTTTTGGCTCATCTGCCTTCTGCTGACGAACGGAGTGGCTTTCGCCCTGTTTGGCATCGACAAGCACAGGGCAGTCCGCTCCGCATGGCGGGTGTCAGAATTTACGCTGCTGCTGACGGCGCTCGTCGGAGGAAGTCTGGGAGCATTGGCCGGCATGTACTTCTTTCACCACAAGACGCGCAAGCCGCTGTTTTTCATCGGAGTGCCGCTCTTCCTGGTGGTGCATGTCCTGATTCTGCTAGCGGCCCTCACGGCCGGATAGGGCGTCAGGGCAAATCTGTTGGAGAATGATGCAGTAAAATCATCGCTGCAGTCATCGCCTCCGTAGATGCCCGGCAGGAAGATGTGACCCGATGCGTCGTCCCCGGCAGCATCTGCACGCATGACTTACCGGCTGTCTGCGACAGGTGGCAACAGAGCGGAGGATTGCTTATGCAAGTTCGCCGCCGGCAGAAAAACCAAGACCGGAACATTGCGCCACAAGAGAGCCCGTGGCGGGCAGCGCACAGATTCGTCATGACCCACCAAATCCGACAGCAACGTACACCCGTAATGCTTTCGGCTAAAATTTTGAAAATCAAAAATAAGTCCGTAATTTCGTACGCTGTTGAAAAACAATATCGACTTATCGCAATAACTAATCAACACAAACAATAATCTAAAAATCAACCAATCGATGAAACAGTTTATGGATGAAAACTTCCTGCTCCGCACAGAAACGGCGCAGAAGTTATATCATGAGCACGCGAAAAAAATGCCCATCATCGACTACCATTGTCATCTGATTCCGCAGATGGTGGCCGAGAACAAACGCTTCGAGTCCATCGCCCAGATATGGCTCATGGGTGACCACTACAAGTGGCGTGCCATGCGTTCAAATGGAGTCGACGAGCGTTATTGCACCGGAAAAGATACGACGGACTGGGAGAAATTTGAGAAGTGGGCTGAAACCGTCCCCTATACCTTCCGCAATCCTCTTTACCATTGGACGTACTTGGAGCTGAAGACCGCCTTTGGCATTGACCAGCGTCTTAACCCGGAGACAGCACGCGAGATTTACGACCGCTGCAACGACATGATAAAGAACGACCCCAAGTTCACCCCACGGGGACTCATGGCTCACTATAACGTGGAAATCGTATGCACGACTGACGATCCGGCCGACACACTCGAATGGCACAAAATCGTTGCTGCCGATCCGACTGCCAAAACCCGCATGATTCCGGCATGGCGCCCCGATGCAGCCATGAATATCGAGGCCCCGACATTCAAGGGCTATATCGAAAAACTCGAAGCTGCCTCAGGCGTAAGCATCAGCACCTTTGCCGACCTTACCGCCGCCTTGCAGCGTCGTCACGACTTCTTCCACACAATGGGCTGCCGCCTCTCAGACCACGGCATTGAAGAATTCTACGATGAGCCCTACACCGAGGCACAGATAGATGCCATTCTCGACAAGGCGCTCGCCGGAAAAGAACTCTCCGTGATGGAAACGCGCCAGTACAAACACGCTTTCCTGCACATGCAGGCAGAGATGGACTACGCCGCCGGGTGGACACAACAGTATCACTACGGAGCCATCCGCAACAACAACTCACGCATGTTTGCACAACTCGGAGCCGACACCGGATTTGACTCCATCGGTGAGTTTACGACAGCCAAAGCCATGTCGCACTTCCTCGACGAGATGAATGCCGAAGGTCATTTGGCCAAGACTATCCTGTACAACCTCAATCCGTGTGCCAACGAAGTGATTGCGACAATGCTGGGTAACTTCCAGGACGGCAGCGTTCCGGGCAAGATACAGTTCGGTTCGGGATGGTGGTTCCTCGATCAGAAAGACGGCATGGAAAAACAGATGAACGCCCTCTCACTGCTCGGTCTGTTGAGCCGCTTTGTCGGTATGTTGACCGATTCGCGCTCGTTCTTGTCCTATCCACGCCATGAGTACTTCCGTCGCACACTCTGCAACCTCGTAGGTCAGGATATCGAAGACGGACTGATTCCGTACACAGGCTACGAAGAAGCCCGCGTCAACCAGATGATTGAAGACATCTGCTACAACAACGCAAAGCAATACTTCAAATTCTGATACAGCACGCCCGGTAACCAGCAGACGCCTGTATCCCTGTCAGTAAAACAACACATCACAAACAACAGATAAATTATGTCAAAAATTGTAACACTTGGCGAGATTATGCTCCGCCTGTCGCCGCAAGGCAACGACCGTTTCATTCAGAGTGAATCATTTCGTATCATCCCTGGCGGTGGTGAAGCCAATGTGGCTGTCAGCGTAGCCAACTACGGCCATGACGCATACTTCGTGAGCAAACTTCCGAAGCATGAGATTGGTCAGATAGCAGTCAATGCTTTACGTCGCTACGGCGTGAACACACAGTTCATAGCCCGCGGTGGAGATCGCGTCGGCCTCTACTATGCTGAGACAGGCGCATCGATGCGTCCCTCAAAAGTAATTTACGACCGTGCAAACTCAGCCATCGCCGAAGCCAACTCCGAAGACTTCGACTTCGATAAGATTATGGAAGGCGCCGATTGGTTCCACTGGTCGGGTATCACCCCTGCCATCAGCGACAAGGCCGCTGAACTGACTCGTCTGGCATGTGAGGCTGCAAAGCGCCACGGCGTGACGGTTAGTGTTGACCTTAACTTCCGCAAAAAACTCTGGACCTCTGAGAAAGCCATCAGCATCATGCGCCCTCTGATGCAATATGTTGATGTATGTATCGGTAACGAAGAAGACGCCGAACTTTGCCTCGGTTTCAAGCCCGATGCAGACGTCGAAGGCGGCAAAACAGATGCAAGCGGCTACGAAAAGATCTTCCGTCAGATGAAAGAAGAGTTTGGTTTCAAATATGTTGTTTCGACCTTGCGCGAATCGTTCTCGGCAACCTTCAACGGATGGAAAGCCCTCATCTATGACGGCAAAGAATTCTATCAGTCAAAACGCTACGAGATCAATCCTATCATCGATCGCGTTGGTGGCGGTGACTCCTTCTCCGGCGGCCTGATTCACGGCTTACTTACCAAACCCACCCAGGGCGAAGCCCTTGAGTTTGCCGTGGCAGCCAGTGCCTTGAAGCACACTATCAACGGAGACTTCAACCTTGTTGGTACAGACGAAGTGGAAAGCCTCGCCGGCGGCAATGCCAACGGACGTGTACAACGATAAGCAAGCAACAGACTGTATAACTAAAAGTTCTTAAATCAGCGATATGGCAAAATTTGATAAACTGGCCGTGATGGCCAAGATCGGTACGACCGGTATGGTCCCCGTTTTCTATCATAAGGACTTAGAAGTGTGTAAGAACGTTGTCAAGGCCTGCTACGAAGGCGGCGTTCGTGCTTTTGAATTTACCAATAGAGGTGACTTTGCTCACGAGATCTTTGGTGAACTCGTGAAGTGGGCTGCCAAAGAGTGCCCCGAGTTGGCACTTGGCATAGGGTCTGTCGTCGACGCCCCGACTGCTGCTCTCTACATCCAGCTGGGAGCTAACTTCGTGGTCGGTCCGTTGTTCAACCCTGAGATTGCTCCCGTATGCAACCGCCGTCTCATTCCTTACTGCCCGGGATGTGGCTCGGTCAGCGAGATTGGCAAGGCACAAGAGCTCGGTTGCGACTTGACCAAGCTCTTCCCCGGCGATGTATATGGCGCCAACATGGTGAAGGGCTTAAAAGCCCCCATGCCATGGTCAAAGATTATGGTGACCGGCGGCGTTGCTCCCGAGAAAGACAACCTGGAGAAGTGGTTCAAGGCCGGTGTGTATTGCGTCGGCATGGGTTCAAAACTCTTCCCCAAGGAAGTCGTTGCGGCAGAAGATTGGGCCTATGTGACCAATAAATGCCGTGAGTGCTTAGATATCATTGCACAAGTTCGCAAGTGATATGGCTATGAGGAACCTAACAGCATTTATAAAGCGGACAGTGAGTGACAACATGATGAAGAAAGTGCTTGTTCTGCTGTCAGTCGTTCTGCTTGCCGGCGTTTGCTCGTCCTGTTCGTGGAGCGAATGTGACTGTGAGGACGCTCCACAACAGGAACAGACGGAGTAGGCACTTCTCTCGGAATAATCAAAACATAGGAAACAAATAGTAATAATACAATGACAACACAACAAAAACTGATGTCCAACTGGCGTTGGGTGATGTGCGCGATGCTGTTCTTCGCCACTACGGTCAACTACATGGATCGTCAGGTTCTTTCGCTGACATTCAAGGAGTTTATCCAACCCGAGTTTCACTGGACAGACAGCGACTATGGCACAATCACCGGTGTGTTCTCCATCGCGTATGCCATTTTCTGCCTCTTTGCCGGCAAATTTATCGACTGGATGGGAACCAAGAGAGGCTATACCATCGCCATCGTTGTCTGGTCGTTTGGTGCCGTGCTTCATGCTGCGTGCGGTTTGGGTACGGTATTGCTGGTCGACGGTGTTGACAGTGTAGCGGCCCTGCGTGCTGTTGAAGCGGGCTCGGTGCTGGCAACTTCTGTCTCTGCGGTCTCGGTATGGCTCTTTTTGGCTTGCCGCATGATTCTTGGTCTTGGCGAGGCCGGCAACTTCCCGGCAGCCATCAAGGTGACGGCTGAATACTTCCCCAAGAAGGATCGTGCATTCGCTACCAGCATCTTCAACGCCGGCGCTTCTGTCGGGGCTTTGGCTGCTCCGGCTACAATTCCTCTGCTTGCCAAGGCTTGGGGATGGGAGATGGCTTTCATCATCATCGGTGCCATTGGTTTCGTATGGGCTGCTATATGGATTTTCGTCTATGACAAGCCCGACAAGTCGAAGCATGTCAATGCCGCTGAGTTGGCATACATCAATCAGGATGATGAAGATGCTCCTGCCCAAGGCAGTCAGGAGAAGCAGATGAGCTACCTGCAGGCCTTCAGCTATAAGCAGACCTGGTCGTTCTTCTTTGGTAAGTTCATGACTGACGGTGTGTGGTGGTTCTTCCTTTTCTGGGCTCCTGCCTACTTCCAGGACCAGTTTGGTCACAAGGCCAGTGATCCGATGGGTATTGCGCTCATCTTCACGCTCTATGCCATTGTGACGGTTCTCTCTCTGTTTGGAGGTTATCTGCCGAAGATTTTTGTCGAGAAGAAAGGTATGGATCCTTATGCAGGCCGCATGCGCGCCATGCTGATTTTTGCCTTCCTTCCCTTGTTGGCCCTGTTTGCCCAGCCGCTTGGCGATCATTTCCAAAGCGCATGGTGGCCGGCTATCATCATCGGATTGGTGGGTGCCGGACATCAGAGCTGGTCTGCCAACATCTTCTCCACAGTAGGTGACATGTTCCCCAAATATGCCATCGCAACCATCACCGGCATCGGTGCTATGGCCGGAGGTATCGGCTCTTTCCTGATCAACAAGGGCTCCGGTATTTTGTTTGACTACGCAGCAGGTAAGGGTGAGGCCTTTGCTTTCATGGGGTTCACCGGTAAGCCTGCGGCATACATGATTGTCTTCTGCGTCTGCGCCGTTGCCTATCTGATAGGCTGGAGCGTGATGAAAGTGCTCGTTCCGCGTTACCAGAAGATCGAAGCATAATCTCTGATCAGTCAGCGAACGGGCGACGTGTGGCATATTGCCGCCTGTCGCCCGTTTGTCATGCTTTGCAGTATCGTTTCAGTATGTATATCTCTGAGAGATTTGCTTTAACGGAAATTTTGTCTGTCAGATTATTGCTGTTCTGAAAGAATAATTTAACTTTGCCTTCGTAATAAGACACAAACAACCTATTTACAAACATTTAATTTCTCATTATTATGAGCGAACAACCTGCTTTCATGGCGGCTCTGAAGCCCATCGTCAACAAAGTTTTCCAACTCTCATTGCGTATTGCAAGTGCATTCTTCTGCCTCTTTACATTGTATTTCCTGTATGGATTCTTCTATAACCTGTTCTCCGACAGTTACGGTCAGCTCTCCACGATAGGAGCATGGGGCTCTTTGCTTATGATGAGTGTCATGGTACTGCTCTCTGCTGCGGCATGGAATCTGGCAGACAAATATGAACAGAAATAAGACTGACGATATAGCAGACATATAAACCGTATGGTTCGGGCGGTTCTCCACAGGGAGAACCGCCCGATGTCTTTTGTTGCAGCGCGGGGGTGTGGTGTCGGATGCAGCGTGTCGGTTGTCAGACCCGGTGTGCTCAGAGCGTAATCTGCAGCAGTACTGCCTGCCGACTTCCGCCGGTCCGGTCCGGACGGGTGAGTCTGTGGACGTACCACACGCTTGCAATCGAGAGGATGTTGCCCAGCCCGATGCCTGCTTCGAGGTGAGGCGTGCGGAGCGATGAGGAACTGTAGGTCAGTCGCGGGTCAAGCTGCAGGTAGTTTCCGTCGTCACCTATCGCAGCTTTGAGTTGCACCAGTTCGTGCAGGTGGAGCCGTCTGAGAGGGCGTAACCGGTTGAGCAGGCAGCCCTGCAGGTTCCACACCGTGTGCAGTTCGGCATAGCTCGTTGCCTGATATCGCATCCGGTCCATCAGGCTGAATCGGTATCGGTCGTATCCCCATGTACGGTTGCCTTGAAAATGATGTATGCGCACATCAGGCGGAGTCCCGAGGAAATGTCCTGCAGTCATCAGGTAGTCCAGTTGTCCCCAGTGGCCGAGGTCGACCTGCTGGCTGATGCACAGAAAAATCTCTGCGTATGTCCGTCGCCCGGTATGTCCGTCCGTGAGTGTATGATGGGCTGCATCCTCCGGCACGACGGCGGTCTCAACCTGAACGCCTATCGTAATACGCGGATATTGTCCCTGCCCCGTCTGCTCTGTGCCGTCTGACGTGCGGAGCCTGCTGCCGTCAAACGTCGCCGAGAGTTGCAGCGTCTGATAGTCCAGACCCGGGAGCCGCTGCCAGGCATGTGTTGCAAGCGCATCGCCATAACTGATTCTCCCAAGCATCAGACGTGCCGACATGGTTGTGCAGGTGCCAATCAGTCGGCTCCAGCTGAGGTCAATCTGCCGACATCGGTTCAGCCATGCGTCCGAATCAAACTGACGTGCCAGCCCGCCGGCCCAGTCCATATCCCAGGCTGTCGATGCATCATTGCGCAGGATGTTATCAAAAGCATTGCGGTCGGTCGGCTGATAATCGTCCATGCCCCCGACAGCAATCTTCATGCGGTGTGCCTTCCTGCTTTGATAGTCGATGTGCAGCCCTGCTTTCCACTGCCGGTCGCGCATGCCGTAGGCCGCGTAGGCCGCTGCCTGCCATGTGTCAGACAGTCGTCCGGACGTGCGCAGCGGCAGTCCGAGGCGCAGATGCTCAACGCTGTTGTAGCCGACGATGCGGCTCACATGGCCTACATCCACCGGACCGGCATGGATATATCCGTCAAAATGAAAAGGGGACAGCAGAATTTGCAGCTCGTTGACCTGGCCGGGTTGGATGTCAAACCGCTGGCGTTGATACATCAGACGGCTGACCTGCAGCTGTCCCGGAGGTGTGCCGAGCGTATGAAACACGAAGCGGCCGGTTGAGTCCGCACGGCGGCTGACACCGGAGTGCATGAATCGTGCCCGTACGCGGACGGACCGTCCCGTCAGACTGTCCACAGCCTGACCGACGACCCATGTCTCGGCCATCCGGTCGTCGGCAGGCGTCTCGCCCCTTGCTGCAAACAGTGGCAACAGGCTGACAGAAAGGTATAATATGGCTTTGACAAACCTCATGACATACTGATGCGTATCGCGCAGGGCTCCCCTCGTCCGGAATGCTTCCTCCGGCTTCTGAGTGCCGGCTCCGCTCTGCATGGATGAATAGACCCGTCTACAGCCGTCAGACTTGGCTTCGCGCAAGCCTCCGGTCCGGTGGGCATCACTCAGCTCCGGTGCGGCTGAACAGTTCAGGTCTCATCGTGCCGGCGGCTTCAGACCTCGGCATCATGTCCGCCCCTGCATCTCCGGCGGCGATGTTCTTCCTGAAGCGTTTCAGAGCCCATGCCGCACGCTTCGACGAAGGTACGCATACTTCGTCACTTGACCAACAGTGCGCTAACCGGCCGTCAGCGCGTCTGCACCGGCCAAAGCCTGCGGGCTGACCTGCGCGACTTTGTGATGTACGTGTACGGCGGATTCGGCATAAAAAACGTATTTTTGTACCGTCATGCCAACCCCGACCGACATCCCGATGCTCAATCTGCCGGCCTGCGACCTCCATCTGCGCCGGCAAGATGCTTCCTATCAGGTCTTCGACTTCCTGCGTCGGCGGTATGTCCGTCTGACCCCTGAAGAGTGGGTACGTCAGCACTTCCTGCACTACATGATCGAGACGCTTGGCTACCCTGCCGAACGCATCGCGGTGGAGTTTGCCATCAAGGTGAACAACTGTCAGAAACGTTGCGACGCCGTGGTGTTTGACAAATTCAGGCAGCCGCAGATGATTGTCGAGTTTAAGGCACCGCATGTCCGGCTGACGCAGCACACCATAGATCAGGTGGCGGTCTACAACCTCCGGCTGAACGTCGACTACTTCATCATCAGCAACGGAATCACGCATCTGGCCTTCAAACTCGACCGTGAGGCGTCGCGCTTCGTGATGTGCGGGCAACTGCCCGACTATGCCGGACTGAATCGTCTGACAGAGGGATAATGGCCGTGGCGAACCGGATTATCATGTAAAACCGCACGATTTGTGGCAGATTTTACACACGAGGTTCTGCTTGCATAAATATCTTTGCCCAGATTAAATCGCAACATACCATATTTCTCATGACAAAAACCAGAACCATACTGCTCAGCGCAGCTCTGATACTCTCTGTGACGGGTCTGTCGGCCAAGAAAAACAAGGCCTGCGACTACCAGTTGATAAACAATCAGACCATTGCGTCCTACTATGACGGTGTTCCGTTTGACATGGCGCGTCTGAAAGCCCCTGTCTTCCCCAATCGGGTGGTCAGCATCGTTGATTACGGGGCAAAAGGCGACGGCCTGAACCTGTGTACGCAGGCTATCCAGCAGGCTATTGACGAGACATCAGGCAAGGGGGGCGGCACCGTTGTTATCCCTGCCGGGATATGGGCTACGGGTCCCATTGTGCTGAAAGACAACATCCGCCTGCATGCAGCATCAGGTGCGCTGATTCAGTTCTCTGCCGATTTTTCGCTGTACCCCATCATCGACGCTTCGTTCGAAGGTGTTGATACAAAACGCTGTCAGTCACCGATTTCGGCATACGGAGCAAAGAATATCGCCATCACAGGGAGCGGCGTGTTCAACGGGGCAGGTGATGCCTGGCGTCCGCTCAAGAAGGCCAAGGTTACGGCCTCGCAATGGAAGCAGAAGGTTGCTTCGGGCGGAGTGGTGACCGCCGACGGCAAGGTGTGGTATCCGACAGAAGGAGCCATGAAGGCACAGGCAATGTGTGTCGACCAGAATGTGCCCGAAGGTCTTCAGACCGGTGCCGAGTGGGAAGAGATTCACGCTTTCCTGCGTCCGGTAATGGTCAATCTGGTGAAGTGTGAAGGCGTACTGCTTGAGGGAGTCACTTTCGAAAACTCTCCTGCATGGAACCTGCACCCCCTGATGTCAAACGGCGTGATTCTCTATCGTCTGAACGTCCGCAATCCGTGGTATGCCCAGAACGGTGACGGAGTTGACCTCGAGTCGTGCAAGAACTCCATTATAGCCGAGTGCAGTTTTGACGTGGGCGACGATGCCATCTGCATGAAGTCGGGCAAGAACGAAGACGGACGCCGGCGTGCCGTCCCGACGGAGAACGTCATCGTGAGCCGCTGCACCGTCTACCACGGTCATGGCGGATTTGTGGTTGGTAGCGAGATGTCGGGAGACATTCGTAACATCTTGGTTGACAACTGCCTGTTTATCGGCACAGATGTCGGACTCCGTTTCAAATCGACACGCGGACGTGGCGGCATAGTGGAGAACATACACATCAGCAACGTCAACATGACCAATATCGCTACCGATCCATTGCTTTTTGACCTCTTCTATGGCGGCAAGGGTGCCGGCGAAGAGACTGATGACGAGATAGCAGCACGTGTCAATGCGCCTATACCGCCCGTCACGATTGAGACACCCCAATTTCAGAATATCT
>JAFUXZ010000053.1 GCA_017470795.1 Paludibacteraceae bacterium | reverse complement strand
GGCCGATGCAGCGCGTGCTGGTCAAAACGGGGCTGTACATCGCCCTGCCGACGGGTTATGAAGCCCAGATACGGCCACGCAGCGGACTGGCCCTGAAGCATGGCATCACAGTGCTGAACACACCCGGCACGATTGACGCCGACTATCGGGGAGAGATAGGCGTGATTCTGATCAACCTGTCAGACGAAGACTTCGTAATCAACGACGGAGAACGCATCTGTCAGATGGTTATTGCACGCCACGAACAGGCCGAGATGCTGCCCGTCGAAGTGCTCGACGAGACTGAACGCGGGGCAGGCGGATTCGGACACACGGGAGTCTGACAGCAGAAACACCTACACCCTGTCTACAACACAGACGATTTGAGAAAAGTCCTCTTCATACTGATGCTTTGCTGCACCTCATGGCTTGGAGTGCACGCACAGGACACGCCGGATGAACAGCGTCAGACCGACGTGCAGCAGACGGTGCGCTATTTTCTCTACGATGCTGTCCGCAACATCGATGAGCGTCACCACGATCAGGCCTACATGCAACTCATGTACTGCCTGCGGATTGACCCCCGAAACGCTACGGCGCACTACCTGCTGGCACAGGTCTACGAGACTTTCCAAGATAAGAAGGAATACGTAAGGCAACTTAAACTGGCCGTCGAGTGCGACCCTGCCAACTGGACCTACCGCTCAGAATACATCCAGAGCATCGACGACGACGATGAGATAGAGAGCCGGTTGCTTCAGGAGGTGAAGCAGAACAAAGACAACGCAGAGGCATGGCAGTATCTCCTGTTCTGCTACGCAGGTTCCGAGCGCTACAGGCAGGCATATCAGGCCGTCAGTCAGATTGAGCGCATCAAAGGCCCCGGGCGGAACACGGCCTGGTACAAAGCCAAGATACATCTGTGTCAGCATCACCTCAAGCAGGCTCTGAAAGAGACTGAACGCATTCAGCGCTTGCGCCCCAATGACCCGATATGCCAGAAGATGAAGGGCGATGTGTATATTGAAACCGGACAGTACGCACAAGCCGTCAGCGAACTGAAGAACGTGGCTGACCGATACCCGGATAACGTGTATGCCATCCAGTCGCTGATGCAGGCCTATGTTGCGCTGGGCGACACAACCCGTATCAGGCAGTGCGCCTTGCAGGCGGTGAACAACAACAGGATAGACATTGATGACAAGATGAGCATTCTCACAAGTCTGTCCGAACAGGACGATGAGTGGTACAAACGCGTGGAGATAACAGATCTCATCAATCAGATGGTGGAGCAGTATCCGCAGGAAGAGCGGCTGCACAACGTCAGGCTCTACATCCTCGAACAGGCGCAGGATACTGCCGCCGCCGAGGCCGAGCGCAGCACGATTCTGGAACTCAACCCGCTCAATGCGTATGCCCGCATGGGACTGATACAGACACAGGTCAGCCGCGGCAACTACAAGGACGCTGCGGCAATGTGCGAAGAAGCCGCGGCTCTTGACCCCGACGACTTCAACTGGCTGCTTACAGCCGCGCAGTGCTACTGGGAGATGAAAGATTATCCCGTCACAATCCTGACGGCAGACCGCGCCATCGGACAAATCGGCGGCGAACCATATTCCGACCATCAGGAGCGGTTCGCCAAGGCACACCTGCTGCAGATGAAGGGCATGGCCAGCTTCGAAACCGGACAGGACAGCGTGGGGTACGCCTGCTACGACGAACTTTTGAGCATGGACCCGAACAACGCACTCGTGCTCAACAACTATGCCTACCAGCTGGCCGTCGACAGCATCGACCTGCCAAGAGCCGAACAGATGATTTCAGCGGCTGTCCGTATGGCCCCCAACAATCCCGTGTATCTTGACACGTATGCATGGGTTTTCTACAGAAGAGGCAATCTGACACTGGCGAGGTTCTATATCGAACGTGCAATGTCCAACATGGACAGCGGACAGCTGCAGGATCCCGAGATCTGGGAGCACTATGCAGCCATACAGAGCGCTTCAGGACGCGAAGAAGAAGCGCGGAAAGCCGCAGAGAAAGCAGGCTCACTGCGCAAACAGAAAGAAAAAGAAGATGTCAAACCAGAGTAACACCGACTTCATGACGACAATCAGACAACGGCAACTCCGCCCGGCAGCAAGGATAATACTCATCGCCTTGACAGGCAGCCTGCTGCTGGCTCCTTCATGCAAGAGCAAAAAGAACATTTCAAAGAAGACAGCCACGACCACACAGGTGACAGGAGCACGCAGTACGGGCAGCAGTGCAGGCACAGCAACAGGCCGGCAGACCCCGTCGGCGTCGGAGACGACAGCCACAGCGAAAGACGCGGCAGTCAGGCAGCAGGCTCCGGCAGGCAGCATCGCAGCATGCGCCCTGCAGACCGGAGCAGACATCAAGGGAGTGAACGTGAGCAAGATGTCGGCCACAGTCCATGTGGGCGGACGGCAGGTCACGACCAGCATGTCGCTCAAACTCGCAGCCAACGAACGGCTGATGGTCTCCGTTCAGCCCATGCTCGGCATAGAGATGTTCAGGCTTGAGGCTGACCGCACACAGATTGTCGTGATAGACAAACTGGGCAGCCGCTATTGCGCCATGACCTATTCGGAACTGCAGCAGCGCACCGGCATTCCGATGTCGTTTGACGACCTGCAGAACCTGATATGCGCCCGTTTGTTTGCCGTCGGGAAGCCCGACTACTTCAACCAAAAGAAAACAGCGTGGAAGGAAAGCGGACAGAAAGACGGGAGTACGATAAGCTTTACGGTCAACGGAGTGGCGCACGAGTTCACGCTTGACAAATCCTGCCGCGTCACCTCCTGTGCACTCCAAAAGAGCAAGAAAGTCGACGTACGCGCAAAATATGCCGATTACACCACGACTGCCGACGCCGCCTATCCGCAGCAGGTCAGCCTTGAGGGCGTGCTGGGCAGCCTGTCATTGCAATGCGAAATAGATGTCAAGCGTGTCAGTTTCGGAGCGCAGGCCATCAGTGCGTATGACCTGAAGAAACTGAAGAGAGTAGAAATCAACCAGTTGCTCAACCGATGAAGTTTTCCGCCAGAACATACCTGACTGCCTGCATACTGTCTGTCAGCACCATCGTAGCAGCCCAAAGTGTCAACTCACTCAAACAACAGCGGGAGAAGACACTCAAGCAGCTGCAGAATACGACGCAGATGCTCAAAGAGACCAAGCAGAACGAAAAAGCTACGCTCAACAAGCTCAACCTGATTGGGCAAAGCATCAGCGAACGGCGCAGGCTGATTGACGGGATCAGTCAGGAAGTGCTGGCTCTTGACCGTCAAAACGACTCGCTTCAGGCGCAGATAAACCAGCTGCAGGCAGAGCAGAGACGCGTCAAGGCCGATTACAAACGACTCGTGCTGGAACAGCAGGAAGGACGCAAGCGAACCAACTGGATGCAGTTCGTTTTTGCTGCCGACGACTTTAACCAGATGATGAGACGGGCCGGCTACATGACGCAGATGACAGAATACAGAAAGGTTCAGGCTCACCGAATCCAGGAGATTGCAGATACCCTCGCACGTAAGCAGGAGGCTGTCAGACAGAATCGGAACGGCAAGCAGGAAATCATGCAGCTGCAGCAGCGTGAGCAAGACAATCTGGAACGTGACCAGCGTAAGCATCAGTCGATGCTCAACAGTCTTAAAACCAAAGAGAAAGACTTAACGGCCAAGCAAAAACAACAGCAAAAGAAGGCCAACGACCTCAACGCCCGGATAGAACGCATGATTGCCGAAGAGATTCGTAAGGCCGAAGAGGCAAAACGAAAGGCAAACGCCCAGAAGTCGGGTGGCGGCAAGACATCACAGCCGACAACCAAACCCGGCGGTTCAACCACAAAGCCGAAAGAATCGGTCAATACGCTGACTAAGGAAGAAGCCCTTCTGGCAGGCAACTTTGAGAAGAACAAGGGGCGGCTCCCATGGCCGGTGTTGAAGGGATTCGTGAGCGGCACGTTCGGCGAACAGCCGCATGCACAGCTTTCACACGTGACGGTTAACAACAAGGGAATTCTCATTCAGACACCCCAGGGGACGATGGCAAGAGCCGTCTTTGAAGGGGTGGTGACGCAGTGCTTCTCAGTTCCGGGAGCAAACAACATCGTCATCATTCAACATGGCAATTATCGGACGGTATACGCCAATCTGACAACCATCAGTGTCAAAGCCGGACAGAAAGTTACGGCCAAGCAAAACATAGGGAAGATTTACTCTGACCCCGATGACGATAACAAAACCGAACTGAACTTTCAGCTTTGGAAAGACAAGACCCCGCTCAATCCCGCTTTATGGTTGGCCAAGTGAGACGGAGGGCAGGAACGGGAGGTGCTCAGTGAGGCGGGCGGCAACAATCGCGAGTGACAACCATCAATTCACATATCCTTAATCAATACCACATTCAGACATTGTTTATGACACAGTTTAACATTAAAACGAACCTGATTATGGCAGGCATTGCCTTGACGATGAGTGCATGTTCGAGCGTTCAGAAAGACGAACAGCTGACGTGCGACAAGAGTGACATAAAAATTGAAGCCGGCGTAATGACGCCGGAGGCTCTGTGGGCCATGGGACGTATGGCCGAGCCTCAGGTGTCGCCCGACGGGACACGGATAGCCTATGAGGTCAGCTATCCGAACGTGGAGGCTGACAAGAGCAATTCCGAGTTGTATGTCGTCGGGGTCACGGGCGAAGGTAACACCCGACTGACGCATACGAACGTTTCAGAACATCAGCCTAACTGGTTTGATGACCATCAGATTGCCTTCATGGCTTCAACCGAAGATGAGGGGATGCAGTTGTTCATGATGAAAGACGACGGGGCAGACCGCCGTCAGGTCAGCCATGTGGAAGGAGGTATTCAGGGATTCATGTTCTCGCCTGACCGCAAGTATGTGTTGTATGTCAAAAACATAAAGGTCGAACCCTCCAATCAGGGTAAGGACATGTATGCCGACCTGCCGAAGACTTCCGGCCGCGTTATCCGGGATTTGAATTACCGGCACTGGGACCAGTGGGTTGACGAAATCCCCCATCCGTTCCTCGCGGCTTTTGACGGAGCTTCATTGGGAGAAACGACTGACCTGCTGGAGGGCGAGATGTATGAATGTCCGATGTTGCCATGGGGCGGCGTGGAGCAGCTGGCTTTTACTCCGGATTCGAAGCAGATTGCCTATACCTGCCGGAAAAAGACAGGGATGGACTATGCTGTCTCGACCAACTCCGATATTTACCTGTATGACATCGCAACGAAGCAGACACGCAATCTGACGGAAGGCATGATGGGCTATGACACGAATCCCGCCTTCTCGCCGGACGGACACTGGATGGCTTGGGGCTCGATGGAACGTGACGGATATGAGTCAGACAAGAATCGCCTGTTCCTGATGGATATGCAGAGCGGAGCAAAAAAGGATCTGTTTGAGCAGTTCGATCAGTCGGTTGACATGCTGACATGGGGGGCTGACTCGCGCACAATCTGGTTTACATCCGTACAGCATGGCACCATTCAGATCTACAAGGCAGACATCCAGAGCGGCGACATCAGCCGTCTGACCGACGGGGTGCACGACTATGCATGGGTTGCGGAGTGCAAAGACGGGTTGGTCGGCATGCGCCACAGCATGTCCGTGCCGAATGACCTGTATGCGATAGACGCACAGACAGGTGAGCAGAAGCAGATTACGCAGGAGAACAAGCACATCCTGGATCAGCTGGAGCCGGCGCAGGTGGAGGCACGCTGGATGCCTACGACCGACGGCAAGCAGATGCTGACGTGGATTATCTATCCGCCTCATTTTGACTCGTCGAAGAAGTATCCGACCCTGCTCTACTGTGAGGGAGGACCACAGTCGCCGGTGAGCCAGTTCTGGAGTTATCGCTGGAACTTCCAGATGATGGCTGCGGGCGGATATATCATTGTTGCGCCCAATCGGCGCGGCTTGTATGGTTTCGGTCAGGAGTGGCTGGAGCAGATCAGCGGAGATTATGGTGGACAGAACATGAAGGACTACCTGCAGGCCATCGACCTGATGGCACAGGAGCCTTATGTCGATGCCGACCGGCTGGGCGCTGTGGGCGCAAGTTATGGCGGCTTCTCTGTCTACTGGCTGGCAGGTCACCACGAGGGTCGCTTCAAGGCTTTCATTGCGCATAACGGAATCTTTAACCTTGAGCAGCAGTATGTGGAGACGGAGGAGATGTGGTTCACGAATTGGGATCTGGGTGGCGCGCCGTGGGACAAGGCCAATGAGGTTGCCCAGCGCACGTATGCCAACTCGCCGCACAAGTTCGTTGACCGCTGGGACACGCCGATTCTGTGCATACACAGTGAGTTGGATTACCGCATCGTGGCCTCGCAGGGAATGGCGGCCTTCAACGCTGCCCGTCTGCGTGGTATCCCGGCTGAATATCTCTACTTCCCTGACGAGACCCATTGGGTGCTCCGTCCGCAGAACGGTATCCTGTGGCAGCGCACATTCCGCGCATGGCTGGATCAGTGGCTCAAAGACGGTCAGCAATAACTCAAGGTGAAAAGGTCCGCAGGACGTTGCGTGCGGCCGGTGCGGTCGGCACAGCCCGAGCCGATGTTCACCATGCGCCTGCGGTCATCGGCGAATCATATCAACTCTTTTTTACTGTAACAACGACGAACCAATGAAAAAATCAACATTCTTTGTCTGCACTTCGGGCCTGATGCTCCTGTTCTCCGCATGCAAGCCCGCACCCTCCATCGACCGGTCGGAGATAGAAGTCACAGATGGTCTGATGAGCAACGAAGTGCTCTGGTCGCTGGGTCGGATGGGGTCAGCGTCGGTCTCGCCGGATGGTGAGCAGGTACTCTATACGGTGAGTTATCAGAGTGTGGAACAGAACAAGAGCAATTCGGAGATCTATCTGATTCAGTCAGACGGGCAGAACAATCGCCGTCTGACGAGTACGGACCGGTCGGAAGTGCAGCCGCAGTTCATGCCCGACGGGGAGCACATCACGTTCCTTGCGCGGACAGAGGATGAGGGGATGCAACTCTTCCGTATCAATCTTGACGGATCGCATGAGCGCCAGCTGACCCATATTGACGGGGGGCTACAGGGCTATCGCTTCTCGCCTGACGGGCAGATGCTGCTCTACATCAAGCAGGTCAAGCGTCAGCCCTCCATGCAGGGCAAGGACATGTATGATGACCTGCCGGAAACCTCCGGGCGCGTAATCACCGAACTGAATTACCGCCACTGGGACTGCTGGGTGGACGAGATACCGCACCCGTTCCTCGCGCGTTTCGACGGGAAAAACCTGTCAGACACCGTTGATCTGCTTCATGGACAGATGTTCGAAAGCCCCATGTTGCCTTGGGGAGGCATTGAACAACTCTGCTTCACGCCCGACTCGCGCTCTGTGCTTTATACCTGCCGGAAAAAGCAGGATATAGACTATGTGGTGTCGACCAACTCCGATATTTACCAATACGACATCCATACGCAGCAGACACGCAACCTGACCGACTCGCTCCCAGGCTATGATGTCGACCCGCTCGTTTCGCCCGATGGCAAGTACATGGCCTGGGCCTCCATGCCCCGCGATGGCTATGAGTCGGACAAGAACCGGCTGATGGTGATGAATCTGCGCACCGGTGAGCAACGCGACATGTTTCATGATTTCGATCAGTCGGTCAACCACTACGTGTGGCAGTCTGACTCGCGCGGGCTGTGGTTTACGTCTGTTCAGCACGGCATGACGCAGATCTATCATCTGGATCTGCAGACCGACAGTATCTGTCAGTTGACCCATGATACGTGCAACTACGACTGGGTTGCGCCCGCTGCCGGCGGACTGGTTGCGCTCCGGCAGAGCATGACGGCTCCGCGCGACCTGTATCGTGTAGACAGCACAACGGGTGAGTCCACGCCCATCACCTGCGAAAATCAGCACATCATGAGCCAGCTCCGTCTGGGCCGTGTGGAAGCACGCTGGATGCCCACGACCGACGGCAAACAGATGCTCACTTGGGTTGTCTATCCCCCGGACTTTGACCCCTCCAAGAAGTATCCTGCTGTTCTCTATTGCCAGGGCGGTCCGCAGCAGCCCGTCACGCAGTCGTTCGGCTACTACTGGAACTTCCAGAACTTCGCAGCCAACGGCTACATCATCGTTGCGCCCAACCGGCGCGGCCTTTATGGCTTCGGTCAGGAGTGGCTGGAGCAAATCAGCGGCGACTACGGCGGACAAAACATGCAGGACTATCTGACTGCCATCGACCTGATGGCTCAAGAGCCCTATGTCGATGAGACACGGCTTGGAGCCATGGGTGCGAGTTACGGAGGCTTTTCGGTCTATTGGCTGGCCGGGCATCATGATGGCCGGTTCAAGGCGCTGATAGCGCATGACGGCATCTTCAATCTGGAGCAGCAATATGTTGAGACGGAAGAGATGTGGTTCGTCAACTGGGATCTCGGCGGTGCGCCGTGGGACAAGCAGAACCCGACAGCCGTCCGCAGCTATGAGAACTCACCCCATAAGTTCGTTGACCGCTGGACAGCCCCGATTCTCTGCATCCACGGCGAACTGGACTATCGTATTGTCGCCTCGCAAGGCATGGCGGCATTCAATGCGGCTCGTCTGCGCGGTATTCCGGCCAAGTACCTGTATTTCCCTGACGAGAATCACTGGGTGCTTCGTCCGCAGAACTGCATGCTGTGGGAGCGTGAGATGATCGGCTGGCTGGACCGGTGGCTTAAGGACGAATAAGTACAACGGTTTTTTATATACAGCGAAGAGACGCCAATGCCGGACAACGGGCCGTTGGCGTCTCTTCGTTTGTTGTGTTGGTGCTCTGTCAGTTCATGTGTCTCAGAGACATGAACCTGTCTTATTTTTCAGTAAGAACAACCTGAAAGAACGTTACCATTTATATGCGACTTCAAGGGAAGAGTTTCCTTCACCTTTATCTTTCAATGCCCCGTTTATATATACCTCTCCGTACAACCGTGCCGTCCTATCAGAGCAAGTAATGTAAGCACCATGCCATTTGCCATTTTTTTCTATAACTTTTTCATACTCGTAATAACTATGAAAATAGAGGTCTCTGGTTTCGAGATATACTGCTGCATCCGGATAATCACAGCGGAGAACAACTTTCATAACGGCGCGGTCATTTTCGCATCCGCTTAAACAAATCAGACTTGTGAGTAGTGCTATCAAACAGATGAATCCTTTTTTGTGTTTCATTTTAATCGACTTTAAGTGAGAAGGTCACACTTCCCGTGTTGTACGAATGCAGATAATAGTTGCTGCGCTGTTTGCCGAAGAAATCATACGTCCGTATAGAGTCTATACAGCGCATAGAAAAATGTTTTTTGACTCATTAGTGAATAAATAAAAATTTGTTTGTTTTGAATTGGGCGGCAAAGGTAGTGCTATTTCCGATAGGGTGTCACTGGGGCAACAGACAATTATTGGTCAATATCGAGGGTATATTGGTCGAAAACGTGGATTCTTGAAAAAAATCGCGGCGGAAAGTCGTGATAGAATGCTTTTTGAGGTGTCTGAAATGGGAGATTTGAAGGCGGAACAAGTCGGTGTGGTCATCGCTCCGGGGGCATGCCCGGAGCAAAGGATTCTGCTCCTGAAGCCTGTGGATGAGGTGTGGTGGAAAGGATGAAGTCTGCACACCTCCGGGAGCGTACTGACGGGGCTGGTCTTGCTCGTGAGCATCGCCGGCGGATGTGGTTCAGGGGTGGGTTTTGCCCGGTCGGCAGCCATCGGCGGCGAGGTGCAGGACAGCTTGTCCGTAGCTGTGGACGTCAGACTTGTCGTGACAGACCGATTGCCTGCAGCGGTGCCCGAAAGACGCGTTCTCCCGACGGCAGGACCGCTGTCTGACTCCTGCCTGTTTCACGAAGGGGGTGCGCCTCTCCTGAGTCTTCTCGTGCTGCAAGGATGCGCTGCAGCATGCCGCCGGCCCATGACGCGACGGCAGACGAACCGTCAGGCGGGCCGGCCCAATCGGGCCGGCAGACATGACCAAAAACAGGGGCGGCATGACAAAAGCGCGGAAAAATACGTATCTTTGCGCTACTCAAGTCCGATGGCCGATGACGGCCGGACGAATGATTTGAAGTAAAAGGGAACGCGCGCGATGCTTTTTCAATGTTTTGCAAGTGGGAGTGATGGTAATTGCTATTATATCGGCGATTACACGCGGGGCGTACTGATTGACGCCGGCATCGGCATCCGCATGATACGCCAGAATCTGCGTGCGTTGGGCTTAGATTTGTACAACATCATGGGCGTGCTTGTGACGCACGATCATACTGACCATGTGCGCACCGTGAGTGTGCTGGCCAACAAGCACCACATCCCAATCTACGCCACGGAGAAGGTGCACGCCGGGATAGATCATAATCCGCGCGTACATCCGAAGATTGACTCCTCCTGCCGACGCACGATACAGAAAGATGTCCCGTTTGAAATCTGCGGTCTGAGCGTGCAGCCATTCGGTGTGGCGCACGATTCGGTCGACTGTGTGGGCTACAGCATCCGTGGGGAGGGTTGGACCATGACGCTTGCGACCGACATCGGTCATGTGAGCGACCATCTGGCAGAGCATATACGGCAGAGCAACATTGTCGTTGTGGAAGCCAATTACGACCCCGCCATGTTGGAGAACGGCCCTTATCCTTTCCATCTGAAAGAGCGGATCAGGTCGGGCTCCGGCCATCTGGCCAATGATGAATGCGGACGCCTTCTGGCAGAGAACTACCACAGCGGGCTGAAGCAAATCTTCCTGTGTCATCTCAGTCAGATGAACAACAAGCCCGATACGGCCTATGCCGCCGTCTGTCAGCGGCTCACAGAAGCCGGAGTACAGGTCGGGACCGACGTGGAGGTGGCTCCGTTGGCGCGGCTGCGCCCCTCAAAACTGATTCAACTCGAGACCTTGTCAATGTCAACCCACTAAACCCATATAGCCATGAAACTTGTCATCATCCCGACCTACAACGAGAAAGAAAACATCCAGAACATCATCACGGCCGTCATGGAGCTGCCGTCTGAGTTTCACGTGTTGGTGATTGACGACGGTTCGCCTGACGGAACGGCCCAGATTGTCAAACGCCTGCAGGCAGAGCGCTATGCCGGCAAGTTGCACCTCGTAGAGCGTGCCGGCAAGCAGGGACTCGGCACCGCCTATATCGCCGGATTCAAGTGGGCTCTGGAGCGTGACTACAACTACATCTTCGAGATGGATGCAGACTTCAGCCACAACCCCAACGACCTGCTCAAACTCTATGACGCATGTGCCAATCAGGGTGCAGACCTGTCGATCGGCTCACGCTACCTGACGGGAGTGAACGTCGTCAACTGGCCTATGGGACGTGTGCTGATGTCATACTTTGCAAGCAAGTATGTGCGCTTCGTACTTGGCATGAAGGTCCATGACACCACTGCGGGATTCGTATGCTATACACGCCAGACCCTGCAGACCATCGAACTGGACAAGATACATTTCAAAGGCTATGCTTTCCAGATTGAAATGAAGTTCACGGCCCATAAGTGCGGCTGCAAGCTGCAGGAAGTGCCGATTGTGTTCGTCAACCGCGAACTGGGCACCTCGAAGATGTCGGGCGGCATCTTCAGCGAGGCTCTGCTCGGCGTGATCCGCCTCAAATGCGGCAGTTGGTTCCGCAAATTCCCGCAGATCAGATAACCGGCCGTCCTGCACGTCCGGACAGTCTGTGCGCATCGGGGGCAGAGACCCTCAGACGGCCGGTGTTGCCGGCGTCGTTGACCGGCTGTCCTCATGCAGTGTTGAAGCCGGCAACAGAATCATAGCGCCAGCATCTCATGTTTATCTATAACGCAACGATTGTCAACGAAGGTCTGTCGTACCTGGGATGGGTGCGTACAGACGGAGCTCTCATTGCCGGGACCGGACATGGACACCTGACCGTCGAACAGGCCCGTGAGAAAGCCGGCTCCGAGGAGCAGCTGATTGATGCAGAAGGGATGTTCCTGCTGCCCGGAGTGATAGACGAGCATGTTCACTTCCGCGATCCCGGAATGCCTGAGACGGCCGACCTCGAGAGCGAGAGCCGTGCCGCCGTGGCGGGTGGGGTGACGTCGTACATGGACATGCCCAATACGCGCCCTGCGACCACCAGCATACAGGCATGGAACGACAAGATGCAGCATGCCGGTGACGTCTCGGCAGCCAATTATGCTTTCTACATGGGGGCGACGGCTGACAACATGGACCAGATTGCGCAGGCCGACCCGTCGTACGTGCCGTGCCTGAAAGTATTTATGGGGCAGTCGACAGGCAACATGAAAGTCGACGCCGATGTGCTTGACCGGCTCTTCGAGCAGTCGCCGCTGATGATTGCCGTGCATGCCGAAGACACCGATATGATAGCGCAGACGCTGGAAGAATATGCGCGTCGGTATGATGGGCAGATACCCTATCGCATGCACGCCATTATCAGAAGCAGAGAAGCCTGCCTGAAAGCCACGCAGACTGCCATCGGCCTGTCGGCACGCCATCATCACCGCCTGCACATCCTGCATGTCACGACAGCCGAAGAGGTCAGGCTGCTGCAGGCCTTACGCCCGTCAGATGCCGGCTTGGTTACCGCCGAGACATGCCCCCACTACCTGACATTCTGCGACGCTGACTACGACCGGCTGGAGGGGCGCATCAAGTGCAACCCGTCGGTCAAGACGGCATCCGACCGCGAGGCTCTGCTCGACGCCGTCAGGTCAGGAGTGATTGATACTGTCGGTTCAGACCACGCTCCTCACCCCCTGTCTGCCAAGCAGAGGGCATACGCCGACTGCCCTTCGGGCATGCCGTCAGTGCAGTTTGTTCTGCCTGTGATGTTACAGCATGTGGCAGCAGGCCGGCTGACATGGGAGCGGCTCGTCAGTCTGATGAGTCATCGCCCTGCCGAAATCTTCCACGTCGACCGGCGCGGCTTCATCAGGCCGGGCTACTACGCCGACATGGTGCTGGTTCGGGAGCGCGCATGGACTATTACAGACGAAGACGTCGTGAGCCGCTGCGGCTGGACCCCGTATGTCGGCATGCGTCTCACCCATCAGGTCGACCGAACCATCATCAATGGCCGGACGGTCTATCATGCAGGGC
>JAFUXZ010000052.1 GCA_017470795.1 Paludibacteraceae bacterium | reverse complement strand
CCACCGGCAATGACGAGTACTCATATGGCGGTACATTCAACACCTATAGCAAAGACAAGAAGGGAAGCATTACCGTCCGCGTCACCTACAGAATCGACTAATCATACGCAGACCGCAGAGGGCGCACCACACAGTCCTGTGCTCCACAACGCTGCCTGAAGCACGACGCCACATGAGCCATGGCAGGCAAAGCCTTCCGTAGCGTCACATACATTCGGACATGCTGACCAGGCACCCTTTTGCGGCTACACAGACCACTGCATGAATACTTTCGGAAACAGATTCAGGTTCACCTCCTTTGGCGAGTCGCATGGTGCGGCCGTTGGCGGTGTGGTTGACGGTTGTCCGGGCGGCATCAGCCTTGACATGGCTCTGATTGAAGAAGATCTGGAGCATCGGAAGCCCACGGCATCATGGAGCACTGCGCGCCACGAGGCTGATCAAGTCGAGTTCTTGTCAGGCCTGTACAACGGAAAGACTCTGGGCTCGCCGATTGCGTTCATACTGCGTAACACCGATTGTCGCACAGCAGACTACAACGACATCGCAGACATCTATCGCCCGGGGCATGCTGACCATACCTATGAAGCGCGCTACGGCATACGTGCTGTCAATGGCGGAGGACGTGCGTCTGCACGCGAGACGGCAGCACGCGTCGTGGCCGGGAGTATCGCCAAGATGCTGATCCGACCACGTGGGATTCAGATACATGCATACACCTCACAAATCGGCACTGTCTGCCTGAATGTCCCCGATGCAGAGGTCGATTATAGCCGGATATATCAAGAGCCGACCCGATGTCCCGACCACAAGACGAGCAAAGAGATGGAAGCTCTTCTGGACGAAGTCAGGAAGAACGAGGATTCGGTTGGTGGTGCTGTAACGTGCGTCATCAGCGGACTTCCGGCTGGCCTTGGCAACCCGATTTTTGGCAAAGTACAGAGCCTGCTCGCCGCTGCCATGATGAGCATCAACGCCTGCAAGGGGTTTGAATACGGCACCGGCTTTGCCAGTGCAGTCATGCATGGAAGTGAGCTGAACGACCCCTACGCCAAAGATGCAGCCGGCCACATAAGTCCCCTTTCCAATCGTGCCGGTGGACTGCTGGGCGGCATCACCAACGGGCATGACATCATCTTCAGATGTGCTTTCAAGCCTACTCCATCCATCGGTCGCGCACAGCGAACATGCGATGCGGACGGCGTGATGCAGCAACTTCGCATCAGAGGCAGACATGACACATGCGTGGTTCCGCGTGCCGTCAGTGTCGTAGAGGCCATGGCAGCCATGGTCATTGCCGATCTGACTTTATGAACGTCCACGCAACATGCCCCCTGAAGTCATGCCGCTATCGTTTTTTCCAATGCTGTCATAGCAGTCTGTGAAAACAACAACAACCATGCCTTCCAACAATCTGCCGCCGGCATCGCCACTCGTCCGCTTCAGACGTTATCTGTCCGGACAAGCCACTCACATCTATCTGCCGCTCCTGATCAATCTGCTCATCGTATTGAGCGGATATATGATTTGCCGGATGGCATTTTATCTTGAGAACCGCGCGCTCTTGGGCAGCATCGCCCTGCCGGATGCATGGGGCATTCTGCGGGGTGGCCTGCGATATGACCTTTCTACCTTCTGCTACACGAATGCCCTGTACGTATTGCTGGCTGTTATCATGTCGCAGTCGGAAGTCCGAAGGGACATGAATCGTTTTCTGAAAATCCTATTCGCAACCGTCAACGGGATTGGATGGGCGTCGTGTCTGGCAGACGCGGCATACTATCCCTACATTGGCCGACGTGTTACTGCCTCCGTATTTGCTGAATTTCAGAATGACAATCTGAGTGATATTTTCCTGACCGAGCTGCTCCATCATTGG
>JAFUXZ010000051.1 GCA_017470795.1 Paludibacteraceae bacterium | reverse complement strand
TTGTACACTTTCTTTTCCAGATGTGGGTCAAGAAATAAAACCTTTATGTCGTACAGATCAAGTATAGCTGTGATTCGAGGGTGCCGAGCTATTTGTTGTGATATCTCTTTCTCTTGTGTGTGCTTGTTTGAGCGTTTTAGTACAATGATTGCTCTATCTCCCATCTTCTCGGAGCATAAGTTGAGAATATGACGAACAGCGATAGACTTTTCTGGTGCTACTGATAACAGGTCTATGTGTCCTATCTGATGTAATACAGCCTCAATTAGTTCTTCGATGTTTCCTCGGAGGATTGATAGATTGTTTACGTGATGCAAGTGGGCGACGTTTTCTAACTCCTCAGCATACAGGGTGTCATTGAGTAATGAGATGCATGTTGCTTGTTTTGATGCTCCGGACATATAGATTGGTCGTAAACCTTGATGCTGATCAATGTCCACGATGCATGTAGCTTGTATGCCTGCTACAATTCGGAACATCGTTTCGTCATATCGACGCTTGTCTTTTATATCTGTGCTGATGACACTTTTTTCTGCAATTAAGGCTTGTCGGTGATGCTCAAGTTGACGAAACAAGTAGTATGGGTTGTTTTCATCAATTGTGTATCGGACAAAGTCGTACAAACGGGGCGAATGAATACCATATCCGTGCGTGTTGCGTGCAGTTATGTTGTGCATTATGCGTCGCAGTTTCTCCATTGCTTCTTCGTTTGTCATTGCAAATTTATAAAACGTTTTTATCTGCTCAAGTCTTCATAGTCTAATTTACTCCAAAAGTGTCATTTTGTCAACTCTTGTACTGCTGCTTACATAAAAAGAGAACCGCTGTACATACGCGGTTCTCTTTCCTGATATGCAAATGGATTCTATTTCTTGCTTACGAAGTATGCACCAAGAACTTCTATTTTCTTTGTGTTGTTGTTTTTGTCTTCATAAGTGTACTTTGTTCCTCTGATGGTTACTTTGTCACCGGCTTTTAAGCCGATAGAAGCGTATGATTTATCATTGCTTGCTTGTCCAATAGAAAGCAGTGGCTGATAGGTCTTTGTTAGTCCATAAACGGGCACGGTCCCAGTCTCATCTGTAAGGTCAAAGTTTCCATACGTTGTGTTGATGGAGCCTCCGATAGTGCCGGTCAGTTCGTAGTACACAACATCGTCAAGAGTCTTTGCATCTTCAAGTTTGAGAAATTCGGCAATGGTAATCTGTTGTACGTTTTGCGGCTCTTCTGTCTCCGGCATAACAATTTCTGCGCCGTCAAGATATGCTTTTTCAATGTTTACCATACCTCCGATTCCACAATACTTCTGTATCAGACCGTATACCTTAAGTTTCTTTTTGTAGTTTGCTGGATTGTCTGCGATATTAAGTTGCACGCGGTAAATACCTGCAGCTAATTGGAGCGATGCAATGGCATCTGTATTGGTATTTTCTGCATCGTCTGCAAGTAAAAGGCTTGTGTTGGATGCGTTGTTGACTCCAATGACAAATTTTGGGTTATTGTTGAAGTTGTATGATCCGACAATATAGGCCTCAATCCAAGCTTTTTGTGTCCCCGTACTTGGGATGCTCCCTGCGGTATTCATCGAAATGATATCGGATACGCTGTATGGATTTTCTTCTGTCCCTTCGCCCTCTACATCTGCGCTTGGGAGTTCTATTTTGACATCGTTGAGGTATGCTTGCTCGATTTTCACGATACCGCCAATTCCACAGTAAGTCTCGATCACACCATACAGTTTAATCTTTTGTTTGTAGTTCGTTGGGTTGTCAAGCAGATTAAGTTGTGTACGGAAAACACCTGCGGCCAGTTGAACGGAGGCTATGGCTTCGGTATTGACGCTTTCTGCATCGTCGGCGAGCAGCAAACTGGAGTTAACGGCGTTTTCTGTTCCGATAACGAATTTTGGATCTGCATCAAAGTTGTATGACCCAACAATATAGGCTTCGACCCATGCTTTGTCTGTTCCAGCATCTTTGGCAGGGAGTGTGCCGTTGGTCTTCATTTCAAGAATGTCAGCAACACTATAGGGATTGTCCAGTCCCCCTTTATCGGTAGGATTCTCTGGTTGTTCTTCTGGCGTTACTCCTGGCCTTTGGGGCTCGTTGGTTGATTCGCATGCAGCAAAAGTAATCATGGCGATACACATTGCTGCAGAAAGAATTTTGTTTAGTTTCATGTATTAATGATTTTGGGTTATTGTATATGCTCTAACAGCGCAGCAAATATACGGATTATTTGACAAAAGTTCGATAGATATAATAAAAGAGTGCAGATTTTGAAAATAAAAACCTGCACTCTATCGGTGAACTAGCTGGGGCTCGAACCCAGGACCCCATCCTTAAAAGGGATGTGCTCTACCTGCTGAGCTACTAATTCTCCTTTAAGCCTTTCCTGAAAGGCGGTTGCAAAGGTATGATTATTTTTGTGTCCATGCAAATCTTAGTGGGAATAATTTGAAATTTCTTCATTTGTATTGCCTGTTACAGTCGCTGAAAGTCTATATATCAAAAGGGTGTGTCCGATATGATGACACACCCTTTTGATGTATGTTTGTTGCGCTTTTACTTTACGGTTTTTGCATGCAGCAACTTATCGCGGATTTTAATATATATACTGGTGTCAGGTGCAGCATAGGCTTTTTGTACATACCCCATACCTATACCGACTTTTGTCGTCGGGAGCATGATTCCTGAAGTGACATGGCCGATAATAGCCCCTTCGGCGGTGCAGATTTCATACCCTTGGCGCGGAATTCCTCTTTCTTGGAGCTCAAAGCGCACAAGTTTACGGCTAACACCTTCTGTTTTTTGTTTCCACAGCAGGTCGCGATCAATAAAATCCTTTCCGTCTGCAAATTTTGTAATCCATCCCAAACCGGCTTCTATTGGCGATGTGGTGTCATCAATGTCGTGTCCGTATAGGCAGAACCCCTTTTCCAGTCGCAGACTGTCACGGGCCCCCAGTCCGATGGGCGCTAATCCGTATTCTTTACCAACTTCAAAAAGCGCATTCCAAATTGTGATGGCGTCTTTGGGATCAAAATAAAGCTCAAATCCTCCGGCTCCTGTGTATCCGGTATTGCTCAATATAACCGGTTGGCATCCGGCAAAGGACCATTCGCGAAATGAGTAATAGGGAATAGTCGACAAATCGAGATAAGTAAGTTTTTGAAGCATCTCTGTGGCTTTAGGGCCTTGAACGGCTAATTGTGCCATGCGGTCTGATGCGTTCTCAAGAGTTACACCGTATGTGTTGTGGTCAACACACCATGCCCAGTCTTTTTCAATGTTGGCGGCATTGACGACGAGCATGAATTTTGTTGTGCTGTATTGGTAGATGATTAAGTCGTCCACAATACCGCCCTTGCCGTTGGGGAAACAGGTGTATTGTGCTTTCCCCGGAGTGAGCTTGTTTACGTCGTTGGTCGTGATGTGTTGAAGATAATCGATGGCCTTGTCACCCTTTACCCAGAATTCGCCCATGTGGCTTACGTCAAAAACGCCGACACCTTCGCGGACAATCTGATGCTCACGACTGATTCCTGTCGGATATTCTATAGGCATGTTGTACCCGGCAAAGTCTGCCATTTTGGCCCCGAGTTGAATGTGGATGTCGGTAAACGGAGTGGTTTTCATGTGTGTATTTGTTGATAGTTAAAGATGTGCTACTTCCACAAAAAGTTGGTGAGTATGTTTTTGTGTGCCGCAAATGTATCTTTTTTTACTCAACTACACAAAGACGCAGAAAAGTTTCTCCTGTCTCAATCCGTGCTTCTGCCTTCGTTCTGACGATTACCTTCATATCGGATGATATTGAACGAATGCCTCAATGGCTTCATAGCTTGCCAGTCCTAATCGTGCGTATAGTTCTGCAGTTGCCCGATTGCGATCTTCGGCTCTTTGCCAGAATAGACGTTCGTCATTACCGAGGAAGGGAGCACTCTCCATCTGACTTTGATGTTTTAAGATGGTGTTCCGTTTGAAGCGGAGTTGCTCAGGGCTGATAGGAACAGCCATCTCTATTTGATCGATGTCCCATTCCATCCATGCTCCCCGATACATCCATATTCGGCATTCTTTCAGCCATGGCTCATCTTTCAGTTCGTCAATGGCGGCAAGAACTGCATCAAGGCAAACTTTGTGCGTCCCGTGTGGGTCGGCGAGATCTCCTGCTGCATAAATCTGGTGTGGTTGGAGTTTCTGCAGCAGTTGTTTGACGATATGAACGTCTTTGTCTGTAAGATCTCCTTTCTTGACGCGCCCTGTCTCATAGAAGGGGAGATTAAGGAAGTGTATTCGCTCTTTTGGGAGACCCATGTGACGGCAGGCGGCAGTTGCCTCTCCGCGTCGTAGCAGAGCTTTTAGGTCAAGCACTTCGCGCGTGTCAACATTATCGTTTTTTTCTTGTGTCAGATAACGAATGATGCGGTTATAGTCTTTCGTGATGGCCTCTGTATGGTCTTGTTGTTGCAGTTGCGTGTAGCCTTTGACAAAGTCCATGAAGCGAATGATTTCATCATCGTCAACGGCGATGTTTCCGCTCGTTTCATAGGCTACATGACATTCATGATCTTGTTCAATCAGGCGGTGGAATGTTGCTCCCATTGAAATAACATCATCGTCTGGATGCGGACTGAATATCAAGATACGTTTGGGGTATGGCTGAGCGCGTTCCGGACGATGTGAGTCGTCGGCATCGGGTTTCCCTCCCGGCCATCCGGTGATGGTGTGCTGCAAATCGTTGAAGATTTTGATGTTGCAGTTATATGCAGACTCGTATTTGGTAATCAGTTCAGACAATCCGTGCTCAACGTAGTCTTTTGTCGTCAGTTTAAGTACGGGCTTGCCCGTCTGCTGGCATAGCCGTACGATGGCCCGGCGTGTCAGTTGATCTGTCCATTCACATGATGTGAGAAGCCATGGCTCACTTAATCGTGTGAGACGGCTTGCTGAAGCCAAATCAAGAATCATTGTTGCGTTGGCATGTGATTGCAGTGTACTTGCCGGGCAGGAGAGCGACTGTTCTTCCTCAATGGCCTGCTTAATCATTTCAGATTTATGCTCTCCCCATGCTACCAGCATGATTTCACGTGCTGACAAGATGGTTCCGATACCCATTGTTATGGCACTTATGGGCACATTATCTATACTTCCGAACATGTCCACAGCGTCGTTACGCGACACATTGTCCAGTATGACCAGACGTGTCAGGCTGTTAATCTGTGTGCCGGGTTCGTTGAATCCGATGTTCCCGCCCCGTCCGATGCCGAGCAGTTGG
>JAFUXZ010000050.1 GCA_017470795.1 Paludibacteraceae bacterium | reverse complement strand
CCTTGCCACATCCGAAGCACTTGCAGATATTTCGAGCCGGATTGACATTGAACGAAGGAGTCTTCTCTTGATGAAAAGGGCACAGACCAACAAGATTGGCACCACGCCGGTGTAGCGTCACGTAGTCGCCCACAACCTCTTCTATGCGAGCCACATCTTTTACATGCTGTATGACCTCTTGATCTATCATCAAATTATGCTTTATTCACACGCTTACTTCTGCATATGCCATAACTTCTTGTAATAACCATCCAACGCAAGCAGTTGCTCATGACACCCCTGCTCTACGATACGCCCTTCGTGCATCACGCATATCAGGTCAGCACGCCTGATGGTTGACAGGCGATGCGCTACCACTAAGGTGGTTCGGTTGGTCATCAACTTCTCCAAAGCATCCTGCACAAGCCGTTCTGCCTCCGTATCAAGTGCTGAAGTTGCCTCATCAAGGATTAAAATCGGAGGATTCTTCAAGATAGCCCTGGCAATGCTGATGCGCTGTCGCTGTCCCCCGGAGAGTTTGGCTCCACGCTCACCAATAGTAGTCTGATAGCCATCAGGAGTCTGCATAATAAACTCGTGTGCATTAGCAATCCGGGCCGCCTCCTCAACCTGTTCCTGCGTCGCATGCTCAACACCAAAAGCAATGTTGTTGAAGAAAGTATCATTAAACAATATCGGCTCTTGATTAACCACTCCCATAAGCGCCCGCAGGTCACGCACCCGCAGCGTACGCAAGTCGTGACCGTCGACGAGAATGGCACCTGACGTCACATCATAGAATCGAGGCAACAAGTCAAGCATCGTTGTCTTACCGCCACCACTCTGACCCACAAGGGCGACCGTCTGCCCCTTATTGATATGTAACGTCACATTGTGTATCACTTCACGATCTGTATCATAACTGAACGAGATATTCTCGTACCTGATATCCGTCGAGAACGTATTCAGAGGTTCGGGAGTGGCTGGGTCCTTTATAACGTTTTCAGCCAACAAAATCTTGTCGATACGCTCCAAAGATGCCATTCCTTTGCGAATACTGTATGACGCTTTTGAAAGCTCCTTGAAAGGATTGATGATACTGTAAAAGATGACCAGATAATAAATGAATTCAGCCGGCCCAATAGGACTGGTGTCGCTGAGAATCAGGCCACCGCCATACCACAGCAGGACGGCTATTACACTCGTCCCCAAAAACTCGCTCACAGGGTGTGCCAACTGGTAGCGACGATTGACCCGGTTGAAGGTCTTTCGAGTTTCGTTGTTCAGACGCGAGAATCGGTCACGCAATTTATGCTCTGCGTTAAAAGCTTTGACCACGCGAAGCCCTCCAAGAGTCTCCTCAACCTGCGATATCAAATCAGCCGTCTGCTCCTGTCCCCGTTGAGACTTCCGCTTCAGCGAGCGCCCTATCAAACCGATAATCCAACCACTCACCGGAAGCAACAGCAGCACAAACAAAGTCAACTGCCAACTCATGAAGAACATCGTACACAGGTACATGATAATCATAATCGGGTTCTTCACGATCATATCCAAAGAACTCATGATTGAGTTCTCAACTTCCGCTACATCAGACGTCATACGCGATATGACATCGCCTTTACGTTCTTCCGTAAAGAACCCAATCGGGAGCGATATGATTTTATTATAGAGTTGTGAACGCAAATCGCGTAACACTCCCGTCCGAATCGGGATCATGAAGAACGAGCCCATATAACTCGCCGCTGTCTTCAAGAAAGTAAGCACGATAAGCCCGACTCCCAATAAGAGCAACACATGATGTGCCCCCGATATGCTAATCTGCTGCTCAAGCCACCAGAAAACATTGTTTTTCATGGCTGAGAATATATCACTAACAGACATCGACCAATCCCAATCCGTATAGGCCATGTGTGCCTCTGATATTCCGAACAGGATTTGAAGTATCGGGACAATACTCGCAAAACTGAAGATACTCAACAGCGTGCTGAGGAGGTGAAAAAAGATGTTGCCAAGTACCTGCCACTTGTATGGAGGGACAAACCGGCGTAGAAGTTTGAACAGATTCATTAATTGGTCTTTTTTATGAGTTCTGTCATAATCAGGGTCATGAGAGGCTGGGCACGATTGCCAATCTCTTGCACTTCTTCATGACTCACCTCGACAATCTTTCCCGGAACTCCCAAGTCGGTAATAATGGACATACCAAACACACGCATCCCTGCATGACGTGCCACAATTACTTCAGGAACAGTCGACATACCTACTGCATCGCCACCTATCGCACGGAAATAATGATATTCTGCAGGTGTCTCAAAGGTTGGCCCTTGCGTACCTACGTAAACGCCTTCGACCACACGGATGTTATTCTTGGCAGCTATCTCTTTGGCTTGTTCAATAAGTTTGTGGTCATAGGCTGCGCTCATCTCCGGGAAGCGGGGACCGAGTTCATTGTAGTTCTTGCCACGCAAAGGATGTTCGGGGAAGAGATTGATATGGTCAGTGATAATCATCAAATCGCCAATCTCATAATCTGGATTAACACCACCGGAGGCGTTCGACACAAAGAGGGTGTCAATGCCGATGGCTTTCATTACACGCACCGGGAAGGTCACCTGCTTCATCTCATAACCCTCGTAAAAATGGAATCGTCCCTGCATGGCAAGGATGTCTACGTCACCCAACTTACCAAAGATAAGTTTTCCGGAATGTCCTTCAACCGTCGAGATGGGGAAGTTAGGTATCTCCCCATAGGGTATTTCCATTCTGTCCGTGATACGTGTTGCCAGATTACCCAATCCTGTTCCAAGAATGATTCCTACACGTGGCTGGGTTGTCATTCTGCTGCGCAGATATGCTGCGGTCTCATTTATCTTCTGTAACATAATTCATGATTTTTGTGTTAAACATATTGGTATCAGACATAAAATCAACTTGAATCGGCAGGACATAAACAGACTTCTTCATTCGATCTGCGTATTGTCCTGTCATAGCCTGCAGCCGGGCTGCATCCTTTTCGGTCGTAATAATCACCGCAGGAGGGGCCATTTGCTGCAATTTCTGAACAATTGCTGCCAAATCCGTTTCTGTGAAGCCATGATGATCAGCATAAGCCATGTGTTCCACGCATTGGAATCGCTCTGACAGATACTGAATCATCGGGGCCGGATGAGCAATACCTGTCAGTGCAAGTACTGAATATCCTTGTTCCCCAATCTGTTCAAGGGTCATGGACGGAGTCTGTTCGCACAGGGGCCAAAGGCTGCCATATCGCATCATGGAAAAGCAAATAGTCTGCCAGGGCTTGATTTGCAAACTCTGTGCTATTCGTCCACTTTCCTCATCACTTACAGCGCCATGACACTTGCTTATTACTATCACGTCAGCCCTGTCTGCCGAACGACGGCTCTCACGCAGTCTGCCCCAAGGCATCAGATGATCGCTCGTGTACAGGGCATCCTGCTCCGTGAGTATCATGTTCAACCCCGCCCTCACCCTACGATGCTGAAATGCATCATCAAGCAAAACAATCTGCAAGTCAGGCATCTGTTCAATCATCCGCTCGATACCCTCTCTCCTGTTTTCACATACTGCAATCGGCAAATCCGGAAACGCCATATGCTGTTGCATGGCCTCATCGCCCAGTTCAAAAGCCGTACTCGCCTCATTGGCCAAGTAAAAGCCATGCGTCCGACGCTTATAGCCACGACTCAGAATTGCTACCCGATACCGACTGCTCAACAGACGTACCAGATAGGCGACATGCGGCGTCTTCCCTGTCCCTCCTACAGCCAAATTGCCGATACAGACTGTCTTAATCGGGGGTTGCCATGCCGGAAGAAGATTATGGTCATACAGCCGGTTACGAACGGATGTCACCAGTCCGTAAATCGCAGCAGGAAAAGCCAGCAACAAAGTGCTCAGCCCTTCTTTCAGACGATATTTTGTCTTCTCCCTGTTCATCTGGTCATTTGATGACAATCTCGTAGGGCATCACAGCCTGTAATCCGGACTTTTTGCGGGTTTGCGACAATGCCTCATAGAGTCGATAAAGTTCAGCACCAAGTTGTTGCTGCATCATCTTTTCTACGCTATCATGTGCGCCCAATGAGGAAACCAGACGGATTGTCCAGTCTTCCTGTTTCGGATATTGACGTATCTTATAAGTTCCTAAGTCGGCCATTTCTGCCGCTATATGAATCGCATCTACCAAACCTCCGATGCTGTCAACAAGTCCTAAAGACAAAGCGGCCTCACCACTCCACACGCGTCCCTCGGCTATCTGTCT
>JAFUXZ010000049.1 GCA_017470795.1 Paludibacteraceae bacterium | reverse complement strand
CGACCTGCTCAACGACTCCAAGCAACTCACCGACCACCAGCGGCGACTGCTGCGCCCCATCATCCAGCAGCAAGCCATCTGCTGGGCCGTTGCACAATGCTCCAACCACGAGATTGACCAACACAACATCCTGCAGTGCAGTATCATGGCCATGCACCGAGCCATCGACCAGCTCGACCCACAGCCGCAGCACATCATCGTAGACGGCAACCGCTTTACCCCGCTGCGGTTCATACCGTACCAGACCGTCGTCAAAGGTGACGGAAAATACATGTCAATCGCCGCAGCAAGCATACTGGCCAAGACCTACCGCGACGACCTGATGATCAGCCTGCACGAACAATACCCGCAATACGGGTGGAACCGTAACATGGGATACCCGACAAAACAGCACCGGAAAGCCGTCATGCAATACGGGCACACACCCCTCCACCGCACCACCTTCAACTTTCGCACCGACGACATAGCAGACGATTGAGCACATCGAAAAAGTTGCTATATTTGTCGGCAGAGAACGGCGCACACACAACGTGCGCCCTTGTATTCACTAATTCTATTACCATGACAGAAGACCAAATCCGGCTTAACGCCAATCCCATCGTGGCGGCACTTCAGAAGTCGCCCGACAAATTCACAAAACAGGACATCATCCAGTACATCGTCGACCATGAAGTAAAGATGGTCAACTTCATGTACCCCGGTGGTGACGGCAGACTCAAAACGCTCAACTTCGTCATCACCGACATGCAATACCTCGACACCATCCTGACCTGCGGTGAGCGCGTCGACGGGAGCAGTCTGTTCAGCTTCATCGAGGCCGGCAGCAGCGATCTGTACGTCCTCCCACGCTTCAGCACCGCCTTCATCGACCCGTTTGCAACCCTGCCCACGCTGTCCATGCTGTGCAGTTTCTTCGACAAAGACGGACAGCCCCTTGCCTCATCGCCGGAGCAGACCCTGCGCAAGGCCTGCCAGCTCTTCCGCGAGCGCACAGGCATGGAGTTTGAAGCCATGGGCGAACTTGAGTACTACGTCATCAGTCAGGACGACAACGCCTACCCCGCTACCGACCAGCGCGGCTACCACGAGTCAGCCCCCTACACGAAGACCGGCGACTTCCGCCAGGTCTGCATGCACTACATCGCACAGGCCGGAGGGCAGATCAAGTACGGACACTCCGAAGTGGGCAATTTCAGGCAAGACGGCAAGGTGTACGAACAGAACGAGATAGAATTCCTGCCCGTGCCGGCCGAGCGCGCCGCCGACCAGCTGATGCTGGCCAAATGGATCATCCGCAACCTTGCCTACGAGAACGGCCTCGAGGTCACCTTCGCTCCCAAGATCACGACCGGCAAAGCCGGCTCCGGACTGCACATACACATGCGCATCACCAAGGACGGGCGTAACCAGATGCTGAACGCCGGGGGACAGCTGAGCGACATCGCCCGCAAGGCCATCGGCGGCATGATGCAGCTGGCCGAGAGCATTACGGCCTTCGGCAACAAGAATCCGACGAGCTACTTCCGCCTTGTGCCTCATCAGGAAGCCCCGACCAACGTCTGCTGGGGCGACCGCAACAGGAGCGTACTGGTGCGCGTACCGCTCGGATGGACTGCCGGCGTCGACCTCTGCCATCAGGCCAACCCGCAACAGCCGGCGGCCGATGTTGACACAACGGGAAAACAGACCGTCGAGATGCGCTCGCCCGACGGCTCGGCCGATCTGTACCAGCTGCTGGCCGGGCTCTGCGTCGCCTGCCGGCAAGGCATCGAGGGCAGTGATTCGCTGGATGTCGCACAGAAGACCTATGTCAACGTCAACATTCACGACCAGAGTCACGCCGATCAGCTGGCACAGCTGGCACAACTGCCCGACAGTTGCGCTGCGTCGGCCGACTGCCTTGAGCGTCAGCGCGCCTGCTACGAAGAGGGAGGCGTGTTCAGCAGGGCTATGATTGACGGCATCATCCGGCAACTGCGCCACTTCGGCGACCGCACGCTCCGACGCGACATCAGCAATGACGAGGCAGCCATCCGCCAGCTGGTCGACACCTACTTCCACTGCGGATAGGCCACGTGCCGCATCTTCACCCCGGGCAATGACGCCCTGAAAGAAATACACCGACAGCCCTGCAACATCTGTACTGCCATAGCAGCGTGTTGCAGGGCTGTCAGTATGTGATGTGCCTCGCGGCGCGGTCGGTCGCTCCCGTGCGCCGGCGGCTGCCCTATGGCAGTCTGACCAGGCTGAAGGTCTGCGCCATGCCGTGCTGACACCTGACGTCAATCTGCGTCTGACTCCCGACGACCTGACAACGCACATCTGCACTGTCGGCCTGCAGGCGGTAGCGCCCGTCAACCGTCAGGCTCACGGTGCTGGGCCGCGAGGGGTCAGCGTTCCACTTATAGCCATAGATGATGCGCTCCTTGCGTCGTCCGTTCTCGTCGTAGATTTCATCTGCCGGGCCCTCGTAGAGGTGCAGGTCAGGGTCGCTGACAGCCATCTGCAGACCCTGGTCCGTCGGATGCGTCATGATCAGACAGGGCAGCGAGTTGTTCATGCAGGCCTGCGGCTCGAAGAGGACGTATGCAGTGGTCTGCGTGAGCGAGTCGGTCACGATGTGCGCCATGCTGTCCTGCTGCAACACGCGATAGCCGAATGTCTTCGGCGCCGGGTCTTCAGGCGTCTCCGGCACAAGAATCATATACTCATATTTCGCCCTGTCCGGACGTACGCCATGATCAAGCCACAGACGCTCAAACCTCCCCTGCGTCGGCTGGTCGGTCTTCTGGTCAAGTGAGTTCTGCAGCCCACGATAGAAGCAAAGCGTCCCCTGCGGCACGGCATACAGCAGTCCGCGTCCGGTCCTGACGGTCATGACGTTGTCAACGGGCTTGCGGAACGAGCGGGTCTCAAGCTCATCATCAGCCCTGAGTTCCGACTCCTGGAAAAGCGTCGTCACGACAGGTGAGTCAGACTTGCACGTGATGTCAGAACCAAGACAGACGATGCGGTTGTCGAAGCAGAAGACCGACTTGCGCGCCCGCAGTGAGCCGTCATACTTGTCGTGGCTGTGGAGTTTCATGCCCCATGCGCCCTGTCCGTTGAGGGCCAGTCCGTTGCAGAAGCTCTCATCGGACTGAAGCATCTCCTCATAGCCCGAATCGTCGCCGATGTTGCCAATGTCTGCGCGCAGGCCGGAGATGGGCTGAACGATGGTCGTCGTGCCGGGGATGTAGTTCCAGTCCCACCCTTTCTGACTGTAGCCGGATTCGGCATTACTGATCGGATTGCCTGCATGCAGAATCTGTATGTTGCCATAGTTGAGGTATCGGCCGTAGAGGTTGCATCCGCGATAGGTCTCGGTGTTCCATATGTATCGGCTATGCCCCTTGACGGCCACCATCCACTCGTTTCGGCGGTGCACGTTGAGGCAACTGTATGGGAAGGCCCAATGTCCCTCAGGGGTAGACTCGGCAGCGATGTCAAACTGGCTGAACTTGCCGGTCGGATGGTCGGCAGTGAGACGTTTGTACACAGCTACAAGCTCGCTGTCGATGCGGGCTGTGCCGTCGGGTGTGCCTGCCTCAGCCAGTCGTGCGTAGGTTGCGGGCTGCAGTGCCCCTCGTCCGTCCGGATGCCTGCCGGAGAGCGATATGGGCCATTCGCGCAGGTTGCAGTAGAGGCGCATTGCCATCAGAGCCTGCTTTAGGTTCTGATGTCCGCGCTCTGATACGCGGAAGCGCGTCTGATGCAGCAGCCATACGCCGTTGGATGCGCCGCGCATGCCGCCTATGGCGTAGGCCGGATAGTGGTTGCAGTGATGGAAAGCCGTGCCGTCGGGCTTGAACGAGCCGGCCAGCCCGTCGCTATATTGCAGCCCGTTGTCAAACCACCGGGTGAAGGCCTGCATGTAGCGCACCTGCTCTTCCTGACGTGTCATAAGCAGAACCGCCACCAGTCGGCCTACGAGATTCGTGTTGAAGGAGTCCATGTCCATGCCGAGCGTCGCGGGCCGATGCTTGAGTTCGCCGGCCCCACTGAACCACTCTACGGCCCGCTGGACGTCTTCGGTCAGCCCGGCCTTTCTGATGGCCTCGCGCATGAGGAAAACGGCGGTGTAGTAGTCGCGCATGGAGTAGCCCAGATGGTGAAGCGTGCCCATAGCCGACCCGGCTTGCAGCCCCTGATCCATGGAGTGACGGAGCAGGCTGATGAACATGTCTGCACACTGGCCGGCATCCTCTCCCTGCGTGTTGCGGCAGGTGAGCGCGAGGTCAAGCAGCAGCCGGTTGAGTATGGCCAGGCCCATCGGTCCGATTTCTTCGGCATAAGGGCCTCCGCCCAGGTGTTCGTAGGTCTCGCCAAAACGCTCAAAGAACATGGGCTGCCCCTTCAGCGTGCGGTCAGCATTGGTCGTGATTTGCCATGCCTGATAGCGTTCGCGCAGCTGGCTGACAGGCTGTTTCTGTTTGGTTATCAACAGTTTGTCAAGCCGCTTTTCGATTGTCTGCAGGTCTCGCCGGTCGCGTTCCGTCAGCTGTTGCGGCAGGCTGATGTCGAACGTGTCGTTCCACGAGCGCAGAAGCGTGAGCCAGTGGTTGGTCGTGTGCGGATTGATGAACGGGGCCGAGAAGTCGGCCGTATGCTGCCGGCTGTCCTGAAGCGACGACAGGATGACGTGGTCAAGACAGACGCTGCCTCGCCGCAGGCCTTTTGAGGGGCTGATGCGCAGCTGGTCCATGCCCTCTTCGGGAGTTCCCTGCATGTCGCGCTTCAGGGCCACCCATGCGCCATGCCACCCGCTGAAGTCCAGCCCGTAGTCAAACCAGCAGCAGACGCGTCCCTGCTTCATGAACTCAAAACGCAGGCTCCCCTGAGCCGGATTGGTGTTGTAAATCCAGAAGACAAAGGTGTAGATGCTGTTGTCTTTGCTGTTGCGCTT
>JAFUXZ010000048.1 GCA_017470795.1 Paludibacteraceae bacterium | reverse complement strand
ACTCCTCGCCACCTACATCGTCATGGCGCGTCAGATGCGCGGCGAAGACGAACGGCGCACCTTCGAACTGAAAAAGAGCGCGCTCCAGACCATTTCGCCAATCAGACTGCGTGGCTACGAACGGCTCGCACTATTGTTGGAGCGGACAAAACCCGAAGCAATGCTGATGCAGATGCCGCTTCCAACCATGACATGTCTGCAGCTGCAACAACAGATGCTCACCTCTGTCAGACAAGAGTTCGAACACAATGCTTCGCAACAAATATATGTGTCCACACCGACATGGTATCTGATTGTGGCAGCACGCGAGGGGCTCCTCGGTCTCATCAACACCTGCGCGGCCTATGTCAAGCCGGACGATCCGGCCATCAAACTGGCCGAGGTGCTGATTCAGACATACAACGGCAACGGAGAGACGGCCACTGACAAAGCGATGCAGGCGCTGAAAGACGAAGTCAAACTCATATTGTAGACACGCGCATCCTGAACCGCAGAAGATTTGTCCCTGCAGACACAAACGATGTCAAAGATTGATGCGACAACACTTATCCGATAAACACATACCGCGTCCGTTATATTGAAAACTTTGAAAGACATAAGTCGCTGTGCAGCAGTCCTGCTGATTGTGTCCGCACTACTCTTCTCCTGTAATGATTATGACAATGAATGCAGGCGGGACATGAAGTCCAATCTGAAAGTCAGCATCATCGTTCAAGAGTGGGATACGACAGCAAACGACTACGTGACAAGCACTCACGGGCCACAAACTTTTATTGTTCAGGGCGTGGGCAATGATTCCATACTCTACGCCGCGTATGCATCAGGCATCAGTATACCGCTCTCGAAGCAAGATACAACAACACTGTTTGCCATCCGCTTTGAGCTGAACGATACGATTACACAGACACTGACAGACACGCTCCGATCCTATCCTGCTCAAATTGTTTTACCCCCATCTGATGCAGAGGTTTTGGATACTATCTACAATTCAAACGACACGATATATACCGTCGCGTCTCGTACAAAAGTCCAGACCCTCAACATCAACGGACAAGACACTATCCGGATAGATCACCAGAACGTGCAGAAATACATCTCGCTCGAATGCGGGTGCTATGTCTCACACACCATTCGGCAGGCTCATGTCACAAGGCATGCTATTGACTCAATGGCTATTCTCAACCAACAGGTAAGTTCATCTGATGAAACACATATACAGATTTATTATCGCTGACTTGTTGGTTCTCGGATGTTGCTTCTCTGCATGGGGACAGAACAGCCAAGAGAACAATCAAGACGAACTTCGCGGACTGGATGGCAGCAAACAAGTCATCAGACAAGTCGATGATAAAACGATTGATGCCTTTGACACGACGAAAGTATATCATGGCTGTGCCGTCAAACTCGACATCGGCAACACAATCATTGAGGTGCTCTCAAAAAACGGCAATCGCTTTTCGGCCGAAGTACAGGCCAATGTCAACCTGCGCAACAAATACTTCCCTGCCATAGAGGCAGGTTACGCCCGCTGCGACCAGACTGTGGCCAACGATGGGTTCTACAAAGGCAGCGGCGGATTCGGACGTCTTGGTGCAGACCTGAGTATTCTCAAGAACTCTACCCCAACGACATGGCGCAACTACCTCATGGTCGGCCTGCGTCTTGGAGGGGCTGTGCAGAAGTTTGAGCTCACAGGCGTCAGCATCAATGACAAATACTGGAACGGAGCCACCACTGTTGACTTTACCGACAGACATCGTTTTGACTTATGGGGAGAAGTCACGCTCGGCACACAGGTAGAGATTGTCCCTCACCTGCTGTTGGGATGGAGCATGCGCCTGAAACTTTTGTTCACCCGTGGCCGCGAAGGTACTGTTGTGCCATGGTATGTGCCCGGATTCGGACGCCGCGACAATTCTGCATTTGGCTTTAATTACTACATCGGATATCGTT
>JAFUXZ010000047.1 GCA_017470795.1 Paludibacteraceae bacterium | reverse complement strand
CTTGGCGCCGACTGGCTCGTTGACGGAGCAACCGGACTGGCACGCCGCTACCACGTCCCTGACATCGTGATCGGCCTGACGATTGTGGCCTTCGGGACCTCACTGCCGGAGTTCTGCGTCAACCTGATTTCAACAATCAAAGGCTCGACTGAACTGGCGATAACGAACGTGCTCGGGTCGAATATCATCAATGCGTGCGTCGTACTCGGCATGTCCGCCCTGATATGGCCCGTTGCGTCACGCGACCGCTCGCGTCATTTTGACATCCCTCTCAGCGTGCTGGCTGGAGCGTCCGTATTGATTCTGGCTTTGGTCGGGATGCCCGATGGGCGGGGAGAGCATGGGATAACGCGGCTTGGCGGTATCATATTGCTGCTGATACTGTGCTTCTACATGTACTACAACATGCGTCATCTGGACCGCACGGAAGAGGCGCACGGGACCGGCCGGCCAATGCCGCTGTGGAAGTCGTTGGGGCTGATTGTGCTCGGACTTGTCGGACTGGCTCTGGGAGCAGAACTGATTGTCGACAAGGCCACCATACTGGCTACGCAGTGGGGCATACCTCAGTCTGTCATCGGCGTGACCATCGTGGCGTTGGGAACGTCACTGCCTGAACTGGCCACATCGGTTGTGGCGGCGTTGAAGCACAATTCGGACCTTGCCTTGGGCAACGTGGTGGGCTCTAACATCTTCAACGTTTTTCTCGTGCTCGGTGTGAGTGCGACCATACGTCCGCTGCCGGTCTACGACGGCTTTGTGATTGATGCGCTGATGACAACGTTGAGTTGCTTCTTCATCTGGATATGCACACAGGGCAGAAAGCACACTGTACCGCGTTGGGGCGGGGCGGTGCTGATTGTTATGTATGGTGCCTATCTGGCACATCTGTTGTCTAACCTGTAACCCGGAATTTCTGTCGAAGCGATGAAGCGCGTAGTAGTTGGAATGAGCGGCGGAGTGGATAGTTCGGTGGCCGCATATCTGCTCAAAGAGCAGGGATATGACGTTGTCTCCCTGTTCATGCAGAACTGGCATGATAAAGTCGGAACCCTGGAGGGCGCCTGCACGTGGGAGGAGGATATGGAAATGGCACAGCTGAGCTCCAAACGGCTCGGCATCCCGTTTCATTACGTCGACCTGTCAGAAGAATACAGACACCGCGTGGTGGACTACATGTTCAGCGAGTATGAGCGCGGACGTACGCCCAACCCCGACGTGCTGTGCAACAGAGAGATAAAGTTTGATGCTTTCCTGCTGAAAGCGCTTGAGCTGGGGGCCGACATGGTGGCTACGGGGCATTATTGCCGCAGAGATACGGTTGAGGTCGGCGGACAGCCGATGCAGCGGCTGCTGGCCGGGTCAGACCCCAATAAAGACCAGAGCTACTTCCTCTGCCAGGTGAATCAGCACCAGCTGTCGCAGGCACTCTTTCCCATCGGCCACCTGCTGAAGCCCGATGTGCGGCGCATTGCGCGCGAGCAGAACCTCCCAACGGCAGTTCGGAAAGACTCACAGGGTATCTGCTTCGTGGGCAAGGTCGATTTGCCGGTCTTTCTGCAGCAGAAACTGAAGTCCAGACAAGGCAATGTTGTAGAAGTCTTTCCCGACTATTTTGACCGGACAGGGCAGCGGCAGACGGACGACCTCAGCATCGAGCAACTGGCAGCACCCTATCGCTACACGCCCGACTGCGGCAAGATTATCGGACAACACATAGGGGCACAGTTTTACACCATCGGTCAGCGTAAAGGCCTGAACATCGGCGGACACAAGCAGCCTCTGTTTATCATAGCCACCGACATTGAGTCAAACACCATATATGTAGGCGAAGGAGAGACTCCGGGCCTGTATCGCAGGGCTCTGTTCATCAGGCAGGACGAGATACACTACATCCGCCCAGATCAGACCTTGCAGGTAGGTGACCGGCGGCGCTATCTGGTCAGAATCCGCTATCGTCAGCCTTTGCAGCAGGCCGAACTGATCAGGCGTGAAGAGGGGCTGTACATCCTGTTCGACCAAGCCCAGCGCGGCATATCAGCCGGGCAGTTTGCTGCCTGGTACGACGGCGAGGAACTCATCGGCAGCGGCGTGATAAACCGTTGACGCACAGTCTGCATCCGTCAGACAGTCATCCCCTTCTCCTGTCCTTCCAAGACGCTGCCGCACGTTGTTTTCTCCACAAAGAAAGACATCGGGAGATACCCGTCAGACAGACATCCCTGCCCCTGTCTTCCCAAGACACTGCTGCACGTTGTTTTTTACACAAAGGAAGACATCGGGAGATACCCGTCAGACAGTCATCTCCACCCCTGTCTTCCCAAGACACTGCCGCACGCTGTTTTCTACACAAAGAAAGACATCAGGAGATACCTGTCAGACAGTCATCTCCGCCCCTGTCCTTCCAAGACACTGCTGCACGTTGTTTTCTACACAAAGGAAGACATCGGGAGATACCCGTCAGACAGCCATGACGGGCATAAAAAAGAACCGCCGGACGGCTTCGTGCTGTCCGGCGGTTTCGTATGACGTTAGTTTAGAGTTCGATAGGTTCGTAAGGCATGCCGTACAGGTCGGCAACGGGTTTGAACGTGACTTTTCCCTCAACCATGTTAAGACCCATGGCCAGTGCGGGGTCATCCTTGCAGGCTTGACGCCATCCCTTGTCAGCAAGGGCGAGTGCATAGCGCAGAGTGGCGTTGGTAAGAGCCATGGTCGAAGTACGCGGAACGGCTCCCGGAATGTTTGCAACGGCATAGTGTACAATGCCATCTACTTCGTAGGTGGGCTCGCTGTGCGTGGTGGGGTGAGAGGTCTCGAAGCAGCCGCCTTGGTCGATGGCAACGTCTACGAGGACGGCTCCCTTCGGGATTAGCGGAAGCATGTCGCGTGTGATGAGGTACGGGCACTTGGCGCCGGGAATCAGTACGGAACCCACAATGATGTCTGCGTCGCGGATTTCCATCTCGATGTTATGACGGGAGGAGTATACAGCCTCAACATTGGCAGGCATCTCGGCCGTCAGCTGGCGCAGGCGGGGCAGAGAAACATCCATGATGACCACGCGCGCATTCATGCCGGCTGCTACACGTGCTGCGGCTTCACCGACAACACCGCCGCCGAGTACGACAACCTTGGCTGCCGGAACACCCGGAACGCCGCAGATAAGCTTGCCGTTGCCGCCTTTGGTCTTCTGCAGGTAGTAGGCTCCATTAAGAGCGGCCATACGTCCGGCCACTTCGCTCATCGGAAGCAGGAGCGGCAAACTGCGGTCCTTGAGTTGTACGGTCTCATAAGCAAGGCATACACCGCCCTGACGCTGCATGGCCATGGTTAAGTCGCGATCGGAAGCAAAGTGGAAGTAAGTGAAGACAAGTTGACCTTTGCGGATCAGAGGATACTCGGGTGCGATAGGCTCTTTCACCTTGATGATCATGTCGGCTGTGGCATATACGTCTTCGATGGTCGGCAGAATGCTTGCACCGGCCTGAATGTACTCGTCGTCAGCAAAACCGCTGCCAACGCCGGCCGTGGCCTGTACGTAAACGTTGTGCCCGTGATTACAGAGTTCGGCAACGCCGGCAGGAGTCATACCCACACGGTTCTCGTTGTTCTTAATCTCTTTTGGAATTCCGATTTTCATGGTTTGTGTAGATTGATAGAGGTTGAACATTGTCCGACAATGTCGGATTAACGACCACAAATATAGAAGAAAGTCGTGATATGATGCATCGCCACGTGCAAAAAAAACTTACATTTTGTGACTGTTATGCTGACGTGTGTGCGCGGCGCATGTGCATGAGGCTATGGATGTCTCATGGTGTGAACAGATTTTCTGCATGGCTCTCCTTGCGTGGTTCTGCTATTTCCGGCCAGTGGCTTAATTGCCTTGCTGACGTGCCTGACGCGTGGCGCGGATGTTGAAGACCACAAGCAAGAGCAGGATGGCGAGGAAGATGATGGTGAAGAGCGGACGGAGCTCGGGAGTCAGACCGCCCTTGCGCGCATCGGCATAGATGTAGGTCGACAGGGTGTCGATACCACCGGAGCCTTTGGTGAAGAGCGTGACAGCAAAGTCGTCGATAGAGAGCGTGACGGCAAGGATGAAACCTGACACCATGCCGGGCAGAAGTTCCGGAATCAGGACTT
>JAFUXZ010000046.1 GCA_017470795.1 Paludibacteraceae bacterium | reverse complement strand
GTGTTGAACTCACTTATGTAGGTGAAGAGCATGGCATCTACGCCCTGACTGACTCCGAACAGATTACACAGGTGTTCAACAACCTGATTAAGAACGCTCTTCAGGCCGTCAGCACGCAAACGGGCGGGCGGGTAAAAGTCAACATCTCCAGCCTTGCCGAATGGGTGAGTATCAATGTGATTGACAATGGAGTGGGGATTCCGGAGGATATCAGGGATAAAATCTTCATGCCCAACTTCACGACAAAGAGTACCGGCATGGGACTCGGGCTGGCCATCTGCAAGAAAATCGTGGAGGGATCCGGCGGCAAAATCAGTTTTGCCTGCACGAATCGTGAGACGACCTTTACCATCGAACTGCGGAAGGCCGGAAAAGATTCGGACAATCATGCCGACGCGCCCACGGTGCAGTGAAGTTTTATGCATCGTGTGCGTCAGGAGTTTTCAATTCATGGGACAATCAGTTTGTGCGCCGTGCGTCCGGTCTTGACGACATAACATCCGCGCGGAAGCTGTACGCACAGGGTATTGGTCATGACACAATCGGTCATGGTCAGTCCGTCCGTTGTATATATGCGCACATGATGCGTTCCTGCACATGTGATTTGTGCCTCTCCCTGCCGGACAGTGATGCTGATTGCCTCTTCCGGAGTCGTTGACAGTGAGGCGGACATTTCTCCGTATCGGCTCATTTTGATATCGTCAATCTGAATGCCTTTGCCGACATTGCTGTCTGTCTTTACAATCTTGATGCGAACCGGTGCCGGTCTGTTCACAAGGAAGCGATAGAGCGTCATGCCGTTGGTCGTTGCTTTCGTTGGCCGTGCAAGCTGAATGTTGTCGGCCAGCGTGTTCCACGTGCGTCCCTGATCTGTCGAATAGAGAACGGAGAAGGCCAGCTGATAGGCCGAATAGTCTTCATAGTTGCCTGCCCAAAATTCTATCTCTCCCAATCCGCCGGTACAGTCTGTCAGCTGTTCTATCGTTGCGTTCTGATTGCGAAGCGATACGGCCTTGTCGTCCCACTTGGGTTTTCCGTCGTCCAGGATGGCGTTGGTCAATTGCCATCTCGATACGAGCGTGCCTTCGTAGTCATATTTGTCAGCATATTCGCGCCGTTCATAGACACCGCCCAGCCACTTGTCGTCTGATGCGGCGGTAAAAGTGCCGGATTCAAAGGTCTCATAGAAATTCCACAGACGGCTTTCGTCACTGAAAACATCCGCGTCCAACCATTCGTAGGCACTGATTTTCTTCATGCCTGCCATATTGTTGTACTGTTCGCGCGTCCCCTGTAGTCTGATAGGGCGGCGCCAAAATTCAGGATGTTCTTCCAGACTATATTCTTCACCTCCAACCGAACTGATAGGAAACTGAACGCACAGACATTTTTTCAGGTCTGTCTCTGTGTGCGTGTCGGCCAGGAGATAAACACTCCCGTCAAACGGAGGAGACATCTGAATGAACCACTTGTTGTTGGAATAGTTCTGAAGTTCGCCGACAACATACCCACGAACCCACAGTTTCTTCGTCGTGCTGGTGGCATGACTGATCATTTCGGCGACGGAGTAGGGCGAAGACTCGCTTCCATCGCCGGCCATGACGCCCGTCGCACGCAAGGCGAGGAGCAACATCAGCAGGATTAGCATCCGCTTTTTATGACACAACTGTGGGGCAGAATATCGCATGTCGGTCTGCAGCGTCAGCAGGAAGTTGTCTTTTTGCATGCCGTGTGTGTCATGCCGTCTCCAGAATATGAGCCGAGAGGTCGTCTGCGGCTTTTATAATTGACAGAAGCGGACAGTTTTCCGTGGCTACGGATAAACTGCTCTTCAATTCGTAACTTTGAAATGGCAGGTCCCATGCATGCATGTGCCATCGGATGGCCAAAATCTCATCTTCCGACAACTCCAGCCCCCATCGCAGCAGCATGATTACCGATTTCTCTCCATGCCCGACCGGCAGTTTGTCGTACACAATATCATAACCTGTATAATTTTCCCAAAACCCCTTGGCATCTTTCCTGAACTTCTTATCGTTCAGCCGATAGATATCGCTTTTGCACACATCGTGGAGTAGGGCGGCAATGATGATGCTGTTGCGTTGCAGACGGGGTTCGACCTCCGGCTTGAGAGCTATCATAACCTCGCGCAACCGCATGGCCGTCTGGCACACATTATAGCTGTGTATGGCCAGTCCTCCGGCACTGTTCAGGTGATGCCCTGCAGATGCCGGAGCCTCAAAGAATCCGACTTCGTGCAGTTGCTCAATAACGCGTTCCATACCCTCGCGTTCGGTTGAGCGCAACAGGCGACAGATGAGGTCTTCCTTTTCGTTCATATAGACTGACTTATGGTTGTTTGCGAAGTGTGTCTCATGCAGCACAACGGCCTTCAGAAATGTTCAGTGTGTTGGCCGGTTGTGTCGTCCGTGAATCTATGAGCAAAGATATAAAAACTGCATGGGTCTGCAAACAGACACCATTCCACCGGTACTGTTCTGAAAACGGCACCGGTGGACCTCATGCTTTGAGCGACAGTGTGTCCGCCGGCTCAAAGCGTCTGTATTTGTTATGTCTGGTTGAAGCCGTCGGCACCGGAATGACGTAAGGTTTGCCCCCGTGTCATTGTGCCCGGCAACAAAGTACCATGCTGAGTGATGTGCATTGCCGCTGCCGGCAAAAATCTCCTGCTATGATGTCGGTCCTGCCTGCTCCGGCAGCGTCAGCTTTCATCATGACTTATGACTCTGTTGCGCCGACAGATTTGCTCAAGCAAAATCCGTTTGGAGTCATCGCCGCATGAGCGCCTATGAATGATATTTATTTCGCCGATTTCCATCCTGCGGAAGCCCTCAAAAAATTCTTTTGGCCCCATTTCCAAGCGGCGCAGTCCGTTTTCCGTTTCCTTTGGCCCCGCCGCGCTCCGGCGCTCTCGCCTTTCATCCTCTTTCGGGGGGGGTGTTGCAACCGCAAAATTACAACATTTCCACAGATTTTCCTCCATTCCGCACCACATTTCTCGCATTTTTTACGATTTTTATGCTGCCGAGGCGGTATTTCGGATATTTTTGTGTAATTTTGCAGACGCAATGTTGAAGCAATGACGCAATCGAAAATAATTCATAATACAAACTCGCAGAAGGTTATTAGCCTTTTTTCTGGTGCGGGAGGTCTGGATATAGGCTTTGAAGAGGCTGGCTTCCAGATAGCTGTTTGCGTGGAGGTTGACCCTTCGTGCTGCGAAACGTTACATGCAAACAAACCAAAGTTATCTATTATCAACAAGAGCATTGTGGATGTGACAGGGCAAGAAGTATTGGACGCTGCTGGTTTGAAAGTATGTGAGGCTGCATTGGTCATTGGCGGCCCACCTTGCCAGAGTTTCAGCCTTGCAGGATTGAGGAAAGGTTTGGACGATGAACGAGGGCGTTTGCTGTTTGAGTATGTCAGAATAGTCAGGGAAACGTTACCAAAGGGTTTTGTCTTGGAGAATGTAAAAGGACTAACAAATTGGGATCATGGGCGTGCTATGCAATTGTTGATAGACGAGTTAGGCAAGCCAATAGAATACGGGGGTACAGAGTATCATTACACGATATCTACGCCTCAGGTATTGAATGCCGTCGACTATGGCGTTCCTCAGAATCGCGAGCGTCTCATCATCGTTGGAAACCGAATGGGTAAGCATTTCTTTTATCCTGCCCCTCATGTCTTTGAGCCCAAGAAGACAGTGTGGGATGCAATAGGCAATTTGCCAAAGCCAGAGGATCCATCAGAAACAGCTCAGCGCGTAGCAGGAACTATTAAAGAAAGGAGGAAAAAATATGGATATTAAGCATGTACCTAATCATCAAGTAACGGCACACTCGCCATCTACGTTGGAGAAAATAAAAAGAGTGCCCATTGGTGGAAAACTATCGGAAGTGGAACAGACCTTTGGCTCCACATATCGTAGGCTTGATCCATCTAAGCCATCACCGACTGTTACACGCAGCGGATATCGTGATTTTATTCATCCTTATGAAGACCGTATGCTGACAGTTCGTGAGTTAGCCTGTCTGCAAACATTTCCTGTGGATTGGGAATTTAAAGGCGTTCGTCTTGATTCCTATAGTTCCAAGCGTAAGACCACAATGACACAGTTCGGTCAGGTAGGAAACGCCGTACCACCAAAACTGGCCGAGGCCATAGCAACAGAGATTATGAAACAATTTTTTGAGGAGGATTAAGTTATGCCAAAAGTACCAGAATCAGTCGTAAAAGAAAGTTATCTTCTGCGCTCAACGTTTACCTATAACAGATTACGTTCGGAAGGCTATTTCGAATTGTTCATGAAAATAAGCAAGTTCGCACGTGTTGAAGGTCCAAAACTGAACTGGGATTCCAGAAGCAAATGGAATATTAGTGAAGAGGCGTGGAACATTTTACAGACAAACAAGATTGCTCCCATGCTTGTGTTCCTGCATCCAAAAGTGTTACAGCTTAATCCGTCGTTCTTGAAGTACTATCGCTCAGTGTCGCTTATTCCGCAAAAAGGGTTATCAACCCTTTCGCGAGTCTCAAATATTGATAATATTGAAGGAGGAAAAGTAGAATCGGGACGGCTGAAACAGGAACAAATCGATAAACTTGTAAGGACTATCAACGAGACTCTTTCTCTTGTAGTTACTTTGGCTTCTGACCTTAGCGAAAAGAAGATTGAAGGAATGATGTACGCTACAGCAGGCGTGAAGATAGATGGTTCTTGGCGAAATCAGATTGGTGCCGAAGGAGAGCGTGTCATCAGGCGGATTATTTTCAATGAGCTATTTGCTCACAGCGAAATATCTTCAATTGAAAACAAGAAAGATGTACTGACAGAAATCGCCCACTGGGATGCAAACAGAGACATTGACGAGATAAAGAAGATACATCTTATCAATGGCTATTCTATCCTGTTTTCATCAGAACCCGATGTGACGATGTATAGTGATTCGGGGGATATAGTTGGAATCATCGAGATTAAGTCTGGACTTGACCCCGCCGGAGCATTGGAGCGATTGGGCGCAATGTTCAAGTCTTTCGAGAATACATTGGCCGAATATCCTGATGCAGTCACAATTCTTGTTGCATCGTGCATTACCAACGAGGTTGACAAGCGTCTGAATGCTTCAATGTCTGTCCGTCAGCGATATCTTACAACCGATATTACATCAAGCGATGCAGAGAAACGAAAATTTGTAAATCGCTTGAGAATTATTATGCAGTTAGTTGGAAGAAAATAGCCAATCTAACAATATTGTTATAAAGAGCGGGAACCCCTGTTGACTTCCTCGGCAAGCGATTCCCGCTCTTTGTTTCTTCTCTATTCCAAGCCGCAAATGATGACGAAGACGGCGGCGAGCTTCCAAAGTTTTGTTTGCTTCATTTGTTCTGCTTCTATTGATTAGAACTGTTTTTATTTAGTACCCATACACCAGCCCATACTTCTCGTGGAGCCCTCGCAGCGAGCCGTCGGCCTTCATTTGGGCGATGACACTGCCCACGAGGGCGAGCAGGTCGTCCTGTCCTTTGCGCATCAGCACGCCGATTTCGCCGTGGGTGAAGGGGCTGTTGAGCAGCGGGGCGGCGAGGCGCGCGTCGCTTTGCACATACCATGGGGCCTCGGTGATTTCCGTTATCATCACGTCGGCCCGGCCCTCGGCCACCAGCGAGGGGATTT
>JAFUXZ010000045.1 GCA_017470795.1 Paludibacteraceae bacterium | reverse complement strand
GCGTGGTGCAGGACGAACAGACCAAGGTGTTTTCGGCGCAGGTCTGGGCCCCCGCACAGCCCTACCGGTTCAGGATCGGGCATTTCAGACCCAAGGTCAAGCCGCTGCTGATCTATGAGTGCCACATCGGCATGTCGGGTCAGGAAGAGAAAGTGTCTACGTACGACGAGTTCCGCCGCCTCGTGCTCCCGCGCATCAGGGAAGACGGCTACAACTGCGTGCAGATCATGGCCGTCCAGGAGCATCCCTACTATGGGTCGTTTGGCTACCATGTGTCCAGCTTTTTTGCAGCCAGCTCGCGCTTCGGCACTCCCGAAGACCTCAAGCGGCTGATAGACGATGCACACGCGATGGGGCTCGCCGTGATTATGGATCTGGTGCACAGCCACGCGGTCAAGAACGAGGTCGAGGGCCTGGGCCGCTTTGACGGCACGCCCTATCAGTACTTCCACGACGGCGCACGTCGTGAACATCCGGCATGGGACTCCCTATGCTTCAACTACGGCAAGCACGAAGTGCTCCACTTCCTGCTGAGCAACTGCAATTTCTGGCTCGACGAGTATCACTTCGACGGCTTCCGCTTCGACGGCGTGACGAGCATGATCTACCTCAGTCACGGGCTGGGTGAGAGCTTCACGGGCTACGGCGACTACTACAACGGCAACCAGGACGGCGACGCACTCTGCTACCTTACGCTGGCCAACAAGCTGATACACGAAGTCAACCCGCATGCCATCACGATAGCCGAGGAGATGTCAGGCATGCCCGGACTGGCCTATCCGGTCAAAGGCGGCGGCATCGGATTTGACTACCGCCTTGCAATGGGAATTCCCGACTTCTGGATCAAGATGATCAAAGAAGTCAAGGATGAAGACTGGAAAGCCGGCCACATCTTCTGGGAACTGACCAACCGGAGAGCCGACGAGAAGACCATCAGCTACGCTGAAAGTCACGATCAGGCCCTCGTGGGCGACAAGACCATCATCTTCCGCCTGATTGATGCCGACATGTACTGGCACATGCAGCACGGCGACGCCAACTTCATGGTCGACCGCGGCATGGCTCTGCACAAGATGATACGCCTCATCACGGCCTCCACCATCAACGGAGGCTACCTCAACTTCATGGGCAACGAGTTCGGACATCCGGAGTGGATTGACTTCCCCCGTGAGGGCAACGGCTGGAGCTATAAATATGCACGCCGGCAGTGGGACCTCGTCGACAACCCCAACTTCTACTATCACGAACTGGGTGAGTTTGACAAAGCCATGATACATCTGGTCGGTAAAACCACACGCTTCAGCGAACTGCCCATCGAACCGATATGGGACAAAGAGGGCGATCAGGTGGTGGCATTCATGCGCGGAGACCTCCTGTTTGTCTTCAACTGGAACGGGCAGAAATCGTTTGCCGGTTACGGCCTGCTTGCCCCGGAGGGTTCTTATCGCGTGGTGCTGAACACCGACGACAAGCGCTATGCGGGCTTTGGCCTGGCAGACGACTCCGTGGAGCATTTTACACAGCCTGACCCCGAGCATACTGCACCCGGCAAGGCATGGCTGCGGCTGTACCTGCCCGCCAGGTCGGCCGTCGTGCTCAAGCGCGTGCACTGAAACAGAGCAGAACCGACATCAGCTTCAAGACAATAAGACAATAAACATATCAACAGACAGATATAGATGTAGACTGTAGCAGACAGGCAAAAAATAGAGTGACATAAAAAGCGTTACTTTGTTCTTGTTTATCGAAAACCTCGACAATTTTCTGATTAAACCGCAAGAAGTAAAGTCAGCGCTCACGTGTTGTACGTGGGCTTTACTTTCGATTGTGGTTTAAGGTAGTCGAGGACCTCGATAAGCAAGCGGGTATAGTCCACGTCTTTCTTTGTGTCTTGTAAGAAAGAACTTATGAAACCAAACTCTCCCCATATCGGACATGAGATAGAAAGATGTCTGCACAATCAGGGACGGACCGTAGCGTGGCTGGCCAAGCAGATGAACCTGAGCCGGCCAAACGTCTATCGCATCTTTCAACGGCCGACAATCGATACGGGGATGCTGCAGCAGATTTCGTACATACTGCATTTCAACTTCTTTGACCTGTATACAAACCAGCATCTGCTTGAAGAACCCTCCGATGAGCTGTAGAACATGTCGCTGACGGCCGGAGAGGGTGCTGGGTTGTATCAGTTTTGATACGAAAGTGTATCAAGACTGATACATTATTTATATATCTGTTAACTTGATAGCTCCTATTTTTGCAAAATTCGGAAATATAGATAAACTGCCTTATGACATGTTCACTTATTGCCAACAGCGGCATTCAGATTTTTACCTTTCCTATTACGATTGACCTGAGCGGGGGCACCAAACTGTTCAGGGAGTGGCTTGACAGAGAAAACTCGCAGTGGAGGCTTGACCTGGCGTATCGTCTGACCACAGACAATGATGTGCGCTACTACACGAAGAAAGATCTTTTTGACAACCACGTCAATACCGGTCCGGATGCACACCCGACGGTTGCCGAGATTGATGAGGCGGGTGTCATGCCCTTCATGATAGATAAAGATCGGGACGAAGATTCTGACCCGGACAGCACGGTGTACAAAGTGAGTCTGGACGGGAGGCACAGCGTGCTGGACTACTTTATCGGCCAATGGCTGCCGGCTCCCTACTTCTTCATGCGGACAAAGACGAGGCTGAAATTCGGCTCGCTCAACTGGGTGCGTTTCAAACTCGTCCGTGACGAGTCAAAGACAGACGGCAGCAAGGTTCACTTCAACGTCCTGCTTGCCTTTGACACGCGTGCCCGCTATGAGGGCGATAAGTACAACGAAGTGCCCGTCTTTCCGGACAAGTACAGCCAGGAGATGAACTTCCGCATGTGCGACAACGAATTCATGCTCATAGACTATTGCTCGCCCGGAAACCCGGAGTGGGACTACATCAACCGGTACCTCTTCGACCTGGTTCATCCGGACATACAGAGCGTCGACCAGATGAAAGGCGACACGTTCCGCTTCGCCTATCTGGCAACGTATATCTGCCTGATTGATAACCTGTCGCAGAATAACCTGTTCCCGGAAGTGAAGATGTATAAAGACTCAGAGGTGGAGTGCAAGGACGTGGACATGGTGGTTGACGTGGGCAACTCGCGCACGACGGTGCTGCTCGTCGAAGACCATAAGACCTTCAATCAGGTGCGTAAGCTGCGGCTGACCGATTGGACCAATCCGATGACGATAACGGCGTCAGGTCCGAAGGTGACGGCCTATGACGATCCGTTTGACATGCGTCTGGCCTTCCGACGTGTCGACTTCGGGCAGTTTGGCATCAACGACAGTCGCCAGTTTGTCTATCCGAGTTTTGTGCGTCTGGGCGAGGAAGCCAATCACCTGATACACTCCGCAACCGACTCGCATGAACTGCAGGAGACCCTGTCCACCTATTCGAGCCCGAAGCGCTATCTGTGGGACAACAATCCCAACAAAGAAGAGTGGCGCTTCCTGACACTCCCGGGGGAGAAGAACGACAATATACTGAACCTGCGCGGTATAACCAACCAGTTGAATCACGACGGGACGGTCAATCTGAATGGCAGTGGCGGTCGCACATACAACTACTCGCGCCGGACACTGATGACGTTCTCCTTCCTGGAGATGCTCGTGCAGGCACGTATGCAAATCAACAGTCATAAGCACAGAGAGGACTTTGGCTCGCCACAAAAGCCACGGCATGTAAAGCGCATAGTGATAACCTGTCCGACAGCCATGTCCAAAGAAGAGCGGGAAGCTCTGGTGCGGTGTGCACACGATGCAGTCGTGCTTCTGGAGAACTTTGAATATAAAAACCCGGCGGACAACCCCAATCCCGGAGCATCCATTGAGATTGTGCCTGCCAGAGGGTCACGGCGTGACAGCGACCCGAACTGGTATTATGACGAAGCAACATGTGCGCAGCTTGTGTACATGTATGGTGAGGTGGGATACAAATACAAAGGGTGCTGTGACGAGTTCTTCAAACTCTATGGCAAACCTGTAGACGGCACCCCGACCCTGACCGTTGGCTCGCTGGATATCGGAGCAGGGACGACGGACCTGATGATCAGTCGGTACACCTACGACAAAGGAAATGGAATGGTGACGATAACCCCGGATCCTCTGTTCTACGACAGCTTCTACTATGCCGGCGATGACATGTTGCGCTCATTGGTGGTCAACGTGATGCTTATCGCAGACGACAGTGCCTTCCGTGTTCGTCTGAAAGACCTTCCTGAACCGGAATACCGGCAGAAGATCAAAGACTTCTTTGGACCCGACCATCCGGGTGAGACCGTCCGGGACCGCCAACGCAGGAAGGACTTTAATATACAGTATACCATCCCGTTGATGTATCATTACCTCGAACTGCTCAAAGGGAGTAAACGCAACACTATCGTCAGATATGACGACGTCTTTGCCGACTGTCCGCCCAACGCTCATGTGCTGGCTGACTTTGAAGAGTATTTCGGCATAGATCTGACCTCCTTGGAATGGGTATTCGACTATGAGCGCGTCTCACGCATTGTCTTCCAAGAATTTGAACCGCTGTTGAAGCAGGTAGCAACGATAATGTATGCTTCGTCATGTGACATCGTGATTCTCTCCGGCCGGCCGGCAAGTCTGCCACCGATACGCAATATCTTCCTGAAGTACTATCCGGTATCCCCCAACCGCCTGATTATGCTCAACGAATATAACGTTGGCGGATGGTATCCATACACGCGCAATACCGGCTATATTACAGATTCGAAGACGATTGTTGCCGTGGGAGGCCTGCTGGGATATTATGCCACCGATTATATGCTGCTTGACCGTTTTGTCATCAATCTGGATAAGTTGAAGAAAAACCTCAAATCAACAGCCAACTATGTGGAAGCCACGCGCGAAAGGATAAGTGTCGACTACCTGATTACTCCACAGAAAACACGTGGCAAACTCACTGTCGGAGCGATCCCATGCGGCCTGAATGTTCGTCAGTTGAATTTGGATTCCTATCCGTCACGCATGCTTTATGCAATAGACTTCGACCGCACCAGAATCGGTGAGCGGATTCGTCGGTCGTATGACAATATGAAGATTACATATACGCAAAACAAGATTTATCAGGAGGTGGAAAACTATATAGACAAACTACAACACCGTTTGCCGTTTACCATTGAACTTGAGCGTGATATGGACGATAAGGAGCAACTCTCCATAGCGGGCATAGCAGATAAGAATGGCGACCCGATTCGTGAAACCGATATTGAAATACACATCCAAAGTCTGGGTGCCAACGAGAAGTACTGGCTTGATTCGGGAGCCTTCGATTTCTAAACAATGCAAATACGTACAGACTATGATACAAGACATCAACGTTAATCTTGACTCCATACGGCGTGCTCTTGAATGGGCAGTAGAGAATCACAAAGACTCTTTTCCACGCGATGATTTCAAAAAGTATCGCCGCCATTTGAAGAGAATATGTAGGGCACTGTCAGAAAACTGTGCAGCGGCAGCGTATGGCGAGAGTCAGACCGGCAAATCGTATCTGATGAGCAGTTTGCTCTCTTCACCCGACAAGCCGTTCATCATCGAGAACAAAGGCCGTGAATACAGTTTTATTGATGAGTTGAACCCAAGTGGCGGAAACAATTCGAAAGTAGAGTCAACGGGTGTGATCACACGCTTCTCCATCAGAGGACAAAACGAACAGATGAAAGACTATGTCAAAATTCGTCTGCTGTCGGTTGTGGATGTGATTCTGATTCTGGCGGATTCGTATTACAATGATGTAAAGATTACGAACGACAAAATCATGAAGGCCGATGAAATCAACGACAAACTTAAAGAACTGTCTGTTGTATGGCAGTCATCTGCCACGCAACAGACATATATTGAAGAGGATGACGTGTATGAAATCGCCGACTATTTCGACAGCCTTGGAGCTATAGTCAGCAATGTCGTCCAGTCAGATTTCTTTCAGCACGTTGCAGATGTGATTCACCGTGTCCCGGTGTCCCGCTGGAGTGATGTCTTCGGCCTGCTGTGGAATAATGATGCTGATGTGAGCGATATGTTGCGCAGGTTGCTTGCCGAATATGAAAAACTCGGTTTTGCATCTGACGTGTATGTCCCCTTTGACGCTATTCTGCGCGATAAAGGCTCCCTGTTGCAGATTCAGTGGCTTGATACGGTGTGTGGCGTTACACCGAATATGGGCGACAAGATCAATCTGGTACAGACAACAGACGTGTATGACGGACAGGGTAATTGCATCGCACGCGACTTCAACAAGGGCTTCTTGTCTGCTTTGACGGCTGAGATAAAATTATTCCTGCCACAGGACATTGTGCAGGAACGCCCGTTCTTGCAAAAGATTGATTTGCTTGATTTCCCCGGCGCACGTTCGCGTGAGTTGTTCCCTTATGCAGACATTCATGAGATGCTCCCGCAAATGTTGCGACGTGGTAAGGTGGCCTATCTGTTCAATAAATACTCGCATTCCTGGCTGATTAGTTCTTTGCTGTTCTGTCATCATAATGACCAAAAAACTGTACGTGAACTGACAGGTACTATCGAAGAGTGGGTAGATGCTAATGTTGGCAGTAGTCCCGAGCAGCGTGCTGAGATGTTACATCGGACAGGCAATGTCTCTCCACTGTTCATGGTTGCCACCAAGTTTAATATCGATTTGGAGTGGACTAAGAACGATGCACCGGATAATGTGGAGAAATTGGCCAATCATTGGGGACGCTTCAAGAATGTTATCCCGGAGATTATCAGTTCGTCCAAGTGGTTTGACAACTATGTTCCCCGGAACGACGGTTTCTCTTCCCCGGCATTCCGTAATATATATCCGTTGCGCGACTTCTATTGGTCGGCCAAGAATCAACTGTTCAGCGGCTACAGTGACGGAGCTCAGAAATCACCCGAGTTGGAGCAGAATACCCCCAAGGGATTCCCCGACTATTGGGAGCGTCTGCATGATACCTTTGTTGAGAATCAATTCATATGCACGCACTTTGCAGATCCCGAGCAGGCATGGAATGACGTGGCGACTCTGAACAATGACGGATCAAAACCGATTATTCGTGATTTGAGTAGGATTTCTGAATTACTTGACGAGGCTCGTCGCAAGACTTTTTTCGTTAATCTGCGTGAGATACAGGGAGAAATAATCCGGCGTTTGATGGCTTATTATGAGTCGGAAGATTTAGAGGAACGCAATATGCGTGTGAAGCGTATCGTGGGTAGTATACGTCGGTCGCTTGACATGTCTGTAGGTAATCGCCCAGAGATGTTTGGGCATATTATCGACTGCATGATGATTCATTCAGATCCATTGCGCAGTATCGTGTATGACATCACGGTTCGTCATACTGAAACTCCGTCAGATATTCGAGGCGCAGCCTTTGTGCGTAAGCGGGTGGGATTGGATCCTACGGCGAATAGAGAGCAGAACATCGCATTGCTTTGTGAGTATTACGATTGTGAGTTGTCTGATTTGGAAGAAGATTTCCAGCAACAGGGATTCTCGCTTGACGATGTCTTGATGGTTGATAATGATACGGCCATGACAATGTCGTCTCTGATTGCAAAGCATCTGATACTTTTCTGGCAGGATTACATCGTTCGGGGACTCAGCGCACTGTCAGATCTTATGCCACATTCAGACGAGATGGCTTCAATGTTTATTGCTTTGGCCAAGAAGATGTCTCTGCGGCAAATGTTGGATGAGACTATTGAGCGTTATCTGAATATATTTGAGCCGGAGGCGCGTCCCAATGCGATTGCAGACTATACGAGTATGTTGTTTAACAAGTTTGTAAGCACCGTTGGTCGTGAGTATATGTCAGCGGCCGACTTACAACATATCCGTGAGAAGGCTGAGACCTGCAAGATTCGCGTGAACTTGTCAGATGAAGTATGTCGGCTGACGCATGAGCCTCAACCGATTGTCGATACGCTGCTCGCACTTCAGAAGGCAGATGATCCGACTGCAAGCATGTCCGTACTGGAGCGTCTGCCTTTCTGGGGCAGTTTCTTGAATTGGTCTAATCTTATCATTATTGGATTGTTGTATGCGAGTGATATATCCAAGAGTGATCCGGTGGCCAACAGGAAGATGAAGGAGATTATTGAGCAAGTAGAAGGCTTATACAAACACATTTAATCCAATAGTAATATGGCAGACTTGTATGGCAAGATGGTGTTGTGTTACACCGAGGTAGCCGACTATGTCGATTTTCAGGGAATTGGTAATGACCCCCTTTATAGGCGTTATGACAGTGTGTTCAGTGTCGTGCGTGACTGCATTCCGACAGAATACCAGCATTTTCTGGCCCAGCCATTGTATGACGAGGATACGGACCGCATTGGTTGGCATGTGCCAACATGGCACTCCGTTCCCCAGATTTACACATCGCTTGATGCAGAGGAGCATGCCCATTATGAACCGATAAAGCAGGAGACCATTGCGGTTTATATGAAGGCTTTAGAGCAGGCCAAAGGGGAGAATCGGACAATCCTTGACGCGGCTCTGAAGTATGTTGATGATCATTGTCTTTTCTGTTATGATGATAAAGTTGTGCTTGTTGCATGGGGGATGAAGCCTGATACGAATCAGCACCGTATTACGGGTGCGATTCTTGTCGGAACACCGCGTGTGATAAAATATGCTCTGACTTTCGACTCTGGAGAGCATGGTACTCTGATACTTCCTGAATTGCGTAGTCGTACGCGTAAGGCCGGCCATGTATTTTGTTCAAATGAACTGCCTGAGATTCAGGTGCATGACGGATGGAACTTTGTACGTTGGGAACCGAATCCTGTCGGGATGAAAATCAAGGGAGATACGACGTTCACAGCGGTGTATGAGGAAGATGTTGTCCCGGAGCCTCCAGTTGTCCCGGAGCCTCCAGTAGAACCGGAACCTCCAGTAGAACCGGAACCGCCAGCAGAACCGGAACCTCCAGTGGAACCGGAGCCATCCGAACCGGCTCCCCCTGCACCTATGTGCAATGTGACGTTCCAGACGGATGCATCCGGACGCCTGCAGGGGGGGAGTACAATTCAGGTGCCGAAGGGTACGGTCTTGTCTGCGGGGATGATTCCTGTTGTTGCTGCCGTTACGGGGAAGTCATTCAAGGGGTGGTCTGCTGACGTTACAGCACCGATAAATGAGGATGTGATCTTTACGGCCATGTATGAAGATGAGAATGTTACGTGTGAGTTCGATGCAGGCGAACATGGCCATATTGAAGGAACAACGAGCTTCTCTTGCACTGCAGGACAGGTTTTTCCTGGCACCCAGATTCCTAAAGTCGTTGTCGATGAAGGCTATAAACTCAAAGGATGGGAGCCGAGTATCGGCAAACCGGTTAAGCAAAATACGGTCTTTCATGCCAAGTATCGCAAATCATGGCTGGCATTGTGGCGCCTGAAAGGTTGTTGGAAGTGGCTTCTGTGGCTGTTGCTTATTTTGCTCTTACTGCTTTTGTTGTTTTTCCTGATAAAGGGTTGCTCAAATGGGTCGTTGCCCAATCTGATGCCGAAGAGTTGCTCTAGCTCAGCGGTGTCCGGTCCCGGTAATGGCGGCGTCGGCGGCGGTGGAAACATCGGCGGTGGCAGTGGTAGTGTTGGCGGCGGCGGTGGCAACGTCGGTGGTGGCGGTGGCAACATCGGCGGCGGTGATGGCAGTTTCGGTGGTGGTGATAATATCACCATAAGTCCCGACTATCCGAAGACTCCCACTATGGGTGATGGCAAAGGCAAGGACGGCAAGGCATACGATTGGCAGAAAGAGCCAATCTTCACCCCTCCTGTAGACGATTACGGAGATTATGATGATGTTTTGCCACCGGCTGATGAAGACATTCCTGAAAAAGGCGGTGTCGATCCGCGTACGGGTGAGCCGTTGGATCCGACTCCAAGGAGGCCTGACGGAGGCAGTGATGATACCCATTCGCGTCTGCCCAAGCGATACAAGGATCGGAAGACGGGTAAGGTACGTGACTATAATGGTGATGGCTGGGATAAGATTGACGATGAAAAGGGCCGACTGCCCGGAGGTGATGTCATCCCTCCGGTAACGCGGCCGGGAGGCGATGACGCTCCTGTCACGGACTTGCCAGACGGATCGGGGTCTGTCGTGGCCGATCGTCTGTTGGTTTATTTTGAAGATGACAAGGTAGACATGAATGCTTTCCGCAGCGATTTGGAACGCGTATATCCTGCCTGCAAGGTGATTGGTCAGACTGTTGATGAGAACGTAAAGAGTCTTGTGATTCAGGTCCCGGTTAATCGTCGCGAACAGATCAGGGACGAACTCCCGGGCAAACTTCCAGCCTACAAATTCTTTGTTGTTGATGAGCGTATCTTCGAAAGCGGAACGTCAACCTCGTTTTCCGGTACGGCGTCCGGCAATGCAGGCTGGCACTTGGAGGCCATCAATCTGAAGCAGGGCTGGAAGACGACTCAGGGCGATCCGAATGTTATCGTGGCAGTCGTTGACGATGGCTGTGACTGCAATCATGGCATGTTCGCCGACCGTATATACAAGCCTTATAATGTGTTTCTTAAAAACAACAGGCTCAGTATCGGTACAGGACACGGTACGCATGTGGCCGGTCTGGCTGTCGGGTCTTCAACCTATTATGACAAGGGAGCCTCGGGTGTTGCTCCCCAATGCAGGCTGATGCCGATTCAGGTGTTTGACAACGGCAAGGCTACATTCTCATCAATCTTTAGCGGGGTGCTGTATGCCGTTCATCAAGGAGCCTCTGTTGTCAATGTCTCCATCGGACTGACCATGAGCGGATTCTCGTCGCTCCCGCTCGAAGAGCAGCGCCGCATCATCAACGAACGCTATAAGAACGAAGAGGATGCATGGAAAAAGGTCTTGTCTGTGGCTCAGAAACACAATTGTATCATAGTCTTTGCAGCCGGTAATGACAATATCCTCACTGCCATGCAGCCGGCCGAACGCACGCAGTCGACGCTCAACGTCGGGGCTGTTGCTCCCGGCAACAAGCGAGCCAACTATTCAAACCATGGTGAGGGAACCAATGTATCGGCTCCGGGGTCATGTATCTACAGCAGTCTGCCCGGTAATCGGTATGACTTCATGGACGGTACGAGTATGGCAGCACCGATTGTATCGGGCGTGGTGGCTCTGTGTAAGAGCGTCGATTCCACACTTACTGCAGAGGAACTTGTTCAGATCGTCGACCGGACGGGTCTTGAGGTTGCCGGTTTGCCTAAGATGGTTCAGGTCGACCGTGTGTTGTCGGCTATGCAGCCGAGAGGGTCTGCCGCCACTTCTCCAAGTCAGCAGGAACCCGACTACAGCGGAATCCTTGATGAGATTCGCCGTCATGAAGAGGCCATCAAAAAACTGAAACAGCAACTACCGCCTAATATGCGTTGAGTATGAATGACTTGTTGAAATTTTCGTGGCTGCACGTTTTCGCGTATATCGCAGCCATCTTCATCGGTTACGTCTCCTTTATGGGCAAGACCTATCAGACTGATGGTAATTTTCTGGTTGCGGGGCTGTGGACGGGGATTATTGTCGTGGTGTTGCTCTTCATCTTTATTGGGGCGCAGCAGCTCAAGGGTACGGACCGGAGGTTTAAGCGCCGTCTGACGATAGAGCGCGTGCTGGTTTTCGTGTCACCGATAGTGTTTGTACTGCTGATGTTCCCGTTTCTGCATTTCTGGACGGTGTTCAGTCGCAACGACGAAATATCCACGAAGTTTGAGCGGGCAGTCCGGTCTTCGGAGTCGATGTTTGATGCTTATGATACCTATGCCAAGCAGCGTGTCAGCCAGTATGACGAGGTTCTGCGGCCTTTTGCAATGTGGCAGGAGGGAGATGACCTGTCAATGGACCCGGTTTTCGAGCTCGATACAGAAGACGACCGCATCCGTCGGGACAGTCACGTGGCCACGCTCAGAACCATGCTCCATTCGTCCAATGATTCGACGCTCCGTCAGATGGCCGTGGAGTGGATTCACGGGGTCAGAGGCGTGAGTGTGTGGAACATTTTCGTACTCGGTAATCTGAATGAAGTCAAGGACGCTCTTGGCCAGTGGCGCAGCCGGTTGGTAGCACTGACGGAGCATCGCATGCAGGATGAGCCGTCAACGGCTGTGTCCTTCGATGCTGACCAGACGGTTCTGACGCGATGTCTCTACGACCTCAATCAGTTGTCAGGGCTGTATACGCACAGTGGCGGGCCTACCACGCTCGGACTGCTGATGCTGCTGTTATGCTACGTGCTGATGCTTGCTCCCTATCTGCTGCAGCGGCGCTTCTCCAAGAGCCGTGCGGCCGGCAACGGGCTGTTCCGCTTTAACAACGAGCCTTCGGGCATAACTCTGGCGCATGAACAGGCAGACCATCAGAAACAGTCCGGTCAACAGCCTGATTCTTCTGCCGGGGCAGCGTCTGAGACATCGGACGACATCTCCGAATTTGACAAAGTGTATGGCGGCGGAGCATTCAAGATGCGTAAATAACTGCGCTTTTCATATCATCTGTAGTAAAAATACTTACAAACTGACCTACTTATCTTCTCTAAATGAATACAAAGTCAGAAATACTGGAACATGTAGACGAATATACGGCTGAGCAGTTGGCAGGACTGATACAGCAGAAGACCATCACGTTGTATGACCTGCGTTCGACAGGACAGCTAAGGCCGATGAAACTCAACCAGATTCGGAAGATACTGGCCGGTGAGGTCATTCTGACATCGCCGGAAGCAAATTCGGACACGAAAGTCAGCCTCAACGAATCCTCATTGCCGGAGCCGGCGGCGGTGCAACAGGACGTTCCTTCCGAACCTGTCCGTCAGACAGAAGAGCAGTCGGTGCAACCTTCCGGCATAGTGGAGCCGGGTGCGGCCGTTCCCCTGAATGATTCTGTCACTCCTCAGCCGACGGCTGCCGATACCCCCATGGTTCAGGCAGATGTGACTCCGAGTGGTCCAACCGAGCCGGAAGCTTCCGGGGCCGCTGCTCCGGAGGAAAACCCTATCAGGATTTTTTCTGCCCCCACGGAGCCGTTGCACTCAGCCTCACAGACCCAAGAATGGCGTCCGGCGCAGGAAGGAGCACCGGTTGCGCAGTCAGGCACTTGGAACGACATGCCTGTGCAGACATCGGGCACCACGGCCCGACCCACAACCCAGGTGCGTCAGCCGATGCTCGAGCATCCGTTCTCGTTCAAGGGGCGCATCCGACGATTAGAGATGTGGGTCACAATGTTGATGAGCATAGTCCTAACCGTTGCGATAGCATTTGCCGGGGCGTATATAGGGATTGCAGCAGGAGAAAAGCTTGTCGCATGGATTTTTGACATCGTTGGCCTTGTCCCCGTACAGTTATTCATACTGGCGCAGCAGGTTAAGCGGACGCATGATATCGGACTGAGCGGTTGGATGATACTAATACCGTTATGGGGTTTTGTCCTCCTGTTTGTACCCGGTGAGCCGACTCCAAACAAATATGGCCCGTCGCCCAAGTAATTTGTCATAACCATCTTATTCTCATATTGATAATGATTACCAAGCAAGATATTTTTGACAGTGTTGAGATGTATGATGCAGAAACGCTCATACGTTTCATAGAAGATGACATCTTCACGTATGACGAACTCGTCAACGAGACGCGTGGCTATCTGTCAGTCAGCGTCATGGAGAAAATAGCCGATGAAATGCAGAATCGTGAAGAACGCGAATGGAATCGGTTGGCCGACAGTTTGCGTGTTGAGGACTATGAGCGCTTTAAGCGCAACTTTCCGGAGAGCAAGCACTTGCAGGAGGTGGACATCAAACTGCAGGAAATACGTATGAATGCCGAGAAGGCAATCAGGAAGCAGGCAGAGGAGCAGGCGTGGAAAGATGTCGACAAAACCAATGAGGGCAGTATTCGGAAATTTCTGGAAGAGCATCCCAACAGCCCGTTTGAACAGGAGGCCAATCAGGCTCTCGGAGTCTTGGCCGAGTATTCAATGCGGCAGGAGTGGGGAGCCGTTGACCATGATATCGAAGATGCCGTCAGAGACTTCATCAAGAAGTATGAGGCACAAGGCGGAGCAGTGGTTGAAGAAGCACAGAAATGTCTGAACGACATACTGAAAGAACGCTTTCTCGGTGTCGGCCGTGATGCACTGCGACTGCGTATTGAGAACAAAGCTGCCGAGAACAATGCCGCAAGATGGGACGAGATATATGACATGCTCATCAGTCACCTCAAGCGCCATTATATCGACAAACAGGACTTGCTCAAAATGATTGCCGAAGACAAGAACCTGCTCAACGCCTCGATTATCAGGAAACTTCTTGAGGTGGGGCTGCTGGGATACAATGATTTTGAGTCTATGGAAGTGTCGCCCGACTTTGTGACCTACATGCTGCAGGACGTGAAGCCCATGGGTTTCGGCATTTCAGAGCCGTTATATCAGATTCATCGCATGTCCACAGAAATCTACTTCTGGGGCATTCCCTCGTCAGGCAAGACCTGTGCACTCGGTGGCATATTGAGTGCGGCGGGCAACGCACGCGGCTCTGTGGCAAGCGTATTGATGGATCATGCCTGTCAGGGATATGGATATATGACGCGCCTGTCCAACCTCTTTCAGCACGGAAAGGTTGGCGTGTTGCCCGAAGGAACGGCCACAACTGCAACCTACGAGATGGGCTTTGATCTGGTTGACGCAAAAGGAAGAATGCACCCGATTACCTTTGTCGACATGGCCGGAGAACTGGTGCGCATCATGTACAAGTCGGATGCAGGCGAACTCTTGCAGGACGAGGAGGTTGAGACGCTGGAAGTGCTGACCAATCTGTTGGTGAACAACCGCACCAAAGGGCGCAAGATGCACTTCTTCGTACTCGAATATGGAGCCGAAGAACGTCTGTACGACGGCTTGCCGCAGAAGACTTATCTGGAAGGGGCAATGGGCTACATTCGCAATACCGGCATCTTCCACTCCGATACAGATGCCATCTATCTGCTTGTGACGAAGTCCGACAAACTGAAGGCAACCTCGCAGGAAAATCTGAATATGCGTCTCAGTGAGTATATCTCGAACAACTACCGTGGCTTCTACAATGCCCTTGATACGATATGCAGGAAAGAGGAAATCAACAACGGTATCGTAGAGGTTGTACCCTTCACACTCGGTGAGGTCTGCTTCCGCAATTATTGCCGCTTCTTCGACACAACATCTGTCAATGTGCTCAATCTCATTCTTGACAAGACAACCTCTTTCAAAACCATCAAGTAAGGCAACAGCATCAAAAAAAACATACAAATGAGTAAAATAGGAATAGCCATTCAAGAGATATCCGGCGGCGCGGTTATTAAGGAAAAATTTAATGAACAGTTGGATTTTGTCCGTGCCATTCGCGACTGGCGTCAGATAAACCAGTATTTTAACGTTGCGCAGGGCGAACGGCTACGCTTCCTTACATTCTTGGACTCCGGGTGTCTCATCGGGCAGCACCAGCCTGTGGCAGACCGGGGCGGAGACTGCATCGTGCTTTGGATCTTCCTGCCCGATCTTGTTGATATTCAGGGAGAGCAGATTGTTGACCTGCTTGATGAGACCAGTCAGGCCATGCAGCAACCACAGCAGCGGTCGCAGCTGTTGGCTCAGATTGCTGAGCGTGAATACCCCCAGAAGGAATTCCCCGTACATACCATGAAGAGCACACCGCAGGGAAGCATCGCGTGGCGTGCCTATAAAGATGATGAACACCTCGCACGCATTATCGGTCCATGCCGCTGTCAGGCAGAATATGCAAAGTATTCGATGGTCGTGCTGATTGATGAGCGTGAACAGACCCGACCCAATCCGGCAGCTGCATCCCGAATGGTCAATCTGAGCCAAAATCCCCTGCGTGAGTCCTGCCTTGTGATATCCCCGTCAGGCAGCCCTGAGGGCTTTATGGTCACAATCGAAGGCAGCCCCATAACGTGGCAGAAGAAACAGGCCTATGTGGGTGATGAACTGACGCTCGTATGGCACAAACCCGGATGGAAATCAATGTCAAAAACCATACGGCTGAAGGAAGGAGACAATCAGCTTCCGACGCTCCCGGTAGAGCAGTGTGTCCGCAACTTGCAGCAGAACGAGTTCAAGGTGTGCGACCAGTCCGGACGCCAGTTGAGCGACTTCACTGTCCTGATTGACAACAAGCCTGTACAATTTCCGAGAGTGTTCCGATGGAATGAATTGCAGGCTCCCTTGTCGATTTCGGTAAAGGCACCGGGTTTCAAGACCTCGGACGCGAAGCTGACAGACCTCAAGAAGAATGTGGGGAATTATATGTTCAGTCTCGAACCCAAACCAATCCGTGTCGATATTGACAGCTATGTGT
>JAFUXZ010000044.1 GCA_017470795.1 Paludibacteraceae bacterium | reverse complement strand
CGCAGGAAGCCTTCCTTGTCGCGGTCGAGCGTGAAAGAGACCAGCAGGGTGTCACCCTCCTGTTCGGCCAGTGAGTAGCAGCCCTCGACGGAGAAATCGCTGGCTCCGATCTGCGTGCGGACAGCGGAGAAGTTGGCCCCGTCCTGCCCGAAGAGTTCGTTAAGAATCAGGGTGCGCTCTGCCTCACTGATGCAGGCCAGCACGAAGGCAGACGACTCTGTGAGCGACACGCCGAAACCGTCAATCTGCTGCCGGCGTTCGTCCGTGTTGACTACGACGGCATCGTCGAGCGTCTGGCGTGTAAAGGTGACGGGCTCAACCGTGTCGCAACGCTGACCGGCTTCTGATGTCACAAGCACAACGGCTTCTGTCGGGGCCGTCGATCCGCCACAGGCCGTAAGTACAGCCGCCGCCAGTGCACACAGATAGATAGAGAGGTGTTTCATGTTATGCATCAATGATTTGTAAAGGTAACCAAAATCTCCTTAATCAGCTTTGTACGCCCGAAAACTTCCGACGAAATCGTTGCCGGGAGCGTCAGCGAGTCGTAATGTTTCTGTGTGCCGTCAGCCATTGTCACGTCAATGCCTGCATGCTTACCCAGACGATAGACTATCGGCTGCGCACAGTAGGTAAATCTTACGTCGTCCTGCAGCATTTGGTCCGGCTCAAACATAAGCGATGAGAAGGTAATCTGCCCCCGGCTTACGCGAACCCCAAGCTCTATGTATCGGCTAATCAGATCTTCCTTGACCTGACCGGTCATTCCGGGCTGCTGTACCCCGGCCATTGAGGGCGTGTGCGAATAAGCATCGAAGGGGAACGAGCCGTCTTCGGCCGGCGACTTATGCGCCCCGATGCCTTCACGGATGGCTGCATACTGACTGCGCAGATGGTCGAGCTGTGCGGCAGTGGTCTGCCCATCGGCGGCAAAGCGCTCTATGCTCTCACCCACAGCCAGAAGCAACTTGGACACCATGTGCCAATAGATGGAGCCCAGCCCCTCGTACTTGTAGAAGGTGCCTGAACGTCCGGTAAAGGCGTGATGGCTGAACACCTGCTCATAGAGGTCGAGCAGCTGGCTGCGCTCCCTCTGCGGCACGCGCTTCGGCAGGCTGTCAAGGGCGGCAGAGAGATATGAAGCGTTCTTGAAGTCGGGATTAAAATGGAGACCGCTGTGCACATCGCCAATCAGAATCTTACCCGGATAGCGGCGCAGCATACGACGCACGACGGGCAGGGTGTACGCCTCGCCGGGCAGGTTGTTGACCTGCAGGAACTGCGGCCGACGGCGGTCGGGATAGAGCATATAGCTTCGCTGGTCGGGACGATAGAGGGGCGAACGGCGCAGCTGGTCAAGCAGCGTGATGGTCTCATCGGCTGTGAGCAGCCCTGACGAGAGCACAGCCACCTGTCCTTCGAGCATCTCATAGAGGGAGTCGACATGAAGCGTATTGGCCTCGAAAGTGACCAGATTGTAGGCATGATAGAGCCCGTCAGCACGCCGGTTGACACGCACCGAAGCGTCGACGGCCTGCATGGCTGTGTGCAGGAACTCCAGCCACTCCGTTGCCGCGATGTCGACCATGCGGCCCTCGGGATGGCGGTAGACCTCTGCACGGTAGTGCTCGCCGGCACGGCCGAGATCGTCCGTGACCTGCCGGCGCAGCAGGTCGGTCATCGGGGCCGAAACGGCCTTGCGCAGTGCCAGCCCGACGCGGCGCATCAGTTCATGTGTTGTGACGGACAGACGAAGTCTGCGCAACGGATGCTCCGTGTAAATCTGAATCAGGAACTCAAGCATCTGGCGGATGTAGCACAGCGTGACCACCGACGCCCCATTGCCCACGAGGGCATTGTTGGCATCGTTCCACTCGGGACGCAGCGTGTTCATCCAGATGCCGGCTTCAGGAATCATGTTGCTCAACTTGGCAAGCAGCGTGATGGCCAGCTTGTCGGTAAAGGTGGTGAGCACGACCTGTCCCTTCTTGTCGAGGACAAGGCGTGCATCCTGACCATAGTCGGCCAAGCGGTTCATGATGGCGTCATGCAGCGGCTGGTCGAAAGTGATGGAGTCCTTGGGGTCACGCCGGATGGCGTTGTACGACTTCAGCCGGTAGGGCACGTTGGCGAAGGCAAACAGGCGCTCGTTGAACAAGGCTGCCAAAGCGTCGGGATTGTGCCTGTAGGACAGGCGCAGGAGACGCATCAGATAGACAATCTGATGATCGCCCCAATAGCCGATGTTCGACCAGGGATTGTCGGGTTCGATGACCTCCCAGTCTATGCCTTCACTGGTGATTTTGTACGGATTGTAGCCGTCGATTGTCGTGGCGTTGAGGAACTTGGCGATGATGCCGTTGATATAGTCCGGGTAGGACAACGACAGTGCTTCCCAGTTCTGGAAGATGTCGCGCCAGTTGCCCTGATAGGAAATCAGGCGGCGGCCCTGACTGTCGTTCACCCGGATGTTGAACAGGTTCCACGGACGACTTGGGTCACCATGCCGACGGCTGAACGTCAGCGGCAGATATTCGAAGAAGAGGCGCGTCAGCTGCGGATCGTTCTGCTCACACACCTGACGATATAAGGCATGACGGTCGATGCTGCCCTCCAAGCGCGACAGGAAGCCGGCATGACGGGCTGCCACAGCCTTGTTGAAAAGCGTCACATGATGCTCAAAGGCACGCGCGTCGATCATGTATCCGTCGCAATAGAAACCACCGCGCATGGTGTTGAAAAGCGTGTTGGCAAAATGCCGCGCCATGTCATGAGGGTCGGACGTCTGCTGCACGCCGTCATTCAGTGCTACGATGTCATGCAGATTGGATGTGCTCTGCTTGATGGCGCGTTCAATCCTGCGGACGGCACGCCGGTCGACAGAGAACTGCTGCAGCGCACGCACCTGAACGGCATCGCGCTCCACATCGGCCACCTGATACCACGTCAGGCTCTTACGGGCACCCAGCGCGAACTCCGACATGATCATCGCAGCACCACGCACACCCTTCGACTCCGTCTCCGGCTCCACAGGACGCCCGCAACGGAAGTCATTGACCTGGCGGGAACTGAGCAGGAACGTTCCATCCAACCCAAGCGTATAGACCGTATTGCAACGCAAGGACTCACTCGGCTCTGCCCGGTCGACAAGGATAGCCTCCAAGCGGAAGAGGACCAGCGGCGAGCCGGCGACAAGGTCGGTCTTCTTATACGCATCAACAAGGTTGGAGAAGGTGTTCTGCCTCAAACGGTCAGCACCCGACGGGAGCACATTCTGCAATCCGTCGAGAAGTTCAACATCCACAGTGCCGAAAGACAGGTTGCGGAGCGTGGCACGACGAACCCAGCCGTAGGCATCGCAGGCAGTCCACCGGTATTCGAAGCGCAGATGCAGGCTCTTGTTCTCTTCACAGAAAATCAGCTCGTTGCCGACGACACTCTTTGAGATTGTACGTTCGATGTCGTACACTCCCTGCTGGCGGTCGGAGAAAGGCTCCCAAAGCATCGTGCGCCCTTTGACCGTGGCACGCACAATCGTCTTCGGGCCGGTCCAATCGGCCTGCTCGGTGATCTTGTCGTCTGTATAATACGGGAAGAGTGCGCTGTCAGGGCTGCGACGGCCGGCGGTCAGACCTCCGGTGCTGGAGATGTACATCCACAAGTCGGTATCACTTGCCAGACTGATGAAGAACGGCTGCATCGAGTCGTAGTTGCGAATCTGATAATACGCCTCTCCGTCAATCGTTACAAAAGAACCCCGGACAGGTTTGCTTGTCCCGTCAATGGACTGATTACCTGAATATAACACGATGTAGAATTGTTTTTATTGTTGATTGATCTTTTTGGGTTCGGCAGCGGCTGCCACCACTGCGACATCAATTTTGACCGGACGTATCCTCAGCAGCACGCAGGGCGTCTAACTCGGTCTTCATCTGCTGCATTGTGCGCGTATCGAGATTGTAGAATATGAGCAGGATGGCGCACGAAGCATACAGCACACCGGGAACAATACCGAACAGGATGTGTATCATATTCATGATTTCGGGCGATTCCTGAATCTGCGTGATGTTCATCTTGTCCGCATCAAATCCGACGGACGACATCAACGCTCCCAGTATAGCAGCTCCTATCGACCAACCGATCTTCTGCGCAAACACGGCCGCCGACAGACACAGGCCGGTGGTGCGATGACGGAACTTCCACTCGCCATAGTCAGCCGCATCGGCCAGCATCGTCCACAGCAGTGAGATGGCAGGAGCGTAGCAGATCTTGCCGAGACAGTTGAAAATGTTGACAAGAACAAAGTTGCGCCCTGCAACGAACAGCAGCGTGAAGAACAGACCCGACAGCAGCGAGCAGAAGATGTAGAGCTGCTTCGCACCAAAGCGTTTGACAAGCGGCTTCGTCATGGGGATGGCCACAATCAGGGCTATCGTCCCAATCATATTGAAGATCTGAGCCTTCGACTCTGCACCAAGATAGTATTTGAAGTAGTAGTTGACCGAGATATTCTGTATGGCGAACATGACGAAAGAGACAATGCCGACCAGCATCAGCACAACCCACGGCCGATTCTTGAACAGATAGCCCAGATCGCGTGCGAGGTCTGTGTCCTGATGTTTGGGAGGCTGCACACGCTCACGCGTTGTCCGGAAGACGATGACAAACAGACTGACACTGATTACGCCCAGTATGGCCACAAGGTAACGGAAGCCGCTCTTGTAGGCCGACAAGATGAGGTCTTTGTTGTCGACCGAAGTCTCCATAAACTGCTTGCGCAGCTCATCGTCCTTCATGACATCATAGTCCACGCCGAGCGTCATCATGGAGCCGATATAATAGACAGCGTAAAGGGCGCAGCCGGAAATGATCAGCTGACCGATGTTAGCCGCCACGAAACGATAGGAGTTCAGCCCTGTACGTTCGATAGAGTCGTCGGTCATCACAGCACCCAGCGAGGCATAGGGGATATTGACCACCGCGTAAATGATACGCAGCAATATGAAAGTCGGAAAGACGTAGAACAGCAGGGCGTTGTCGTGCAAGTCCGGGCCATAGAACGCAAGGAAAGCGCAGAGGGCGAAGGGCAATGAGCCGAATAGGATGAAGGGACGGAACTTGCCCCAAGGTGTGGACACACGGTCAGACCATGCGCCTACAACAGGATCCATGACAGCATCTATGACAGTACCCACGATGGCTATCGTCGATGCGACACCAATGCTGATACCAAGTACATCCGTGTAGTAGAAGATGAGCCAGAAGTTGACCATATCCCACACGAAGTGAGAAGCCGTATCACCGAGACTGTATCCCAGTTTCTCACGAACGGAGAGACGCATGCTTGACAGGTTTGTATCCATGGCAGAAAAGTATAGTAACGTAGATTCAGAATGTCGTTTGCAACAGATTGTAGCCGGCTCCGGTCTGATAGACACGGATATAGTCGACATACATCTTGACGGGCGAGCCATCGGCCGGCAAGGCTGTGACACGTTGGAAATTGGGATCATCAGCCGAGATGACCTCCGGATACTTCTCGGCTGAGGGCATGTCGGGGAAGAAGCCTCCTACGGACAGGTTCAGCACGAGATAGAACGGATGATTGAAGTAATGACCCGGCTCATTGACCTCCTTGTCACGGAGCGACAGGGCAAAATAGGGGCTGACATCAGGGTGTTGATCCTGATCGAGGTACATCGCAAGGCTGTCAGGCGTCCACTCAACCGTGAAGAGATGAAAATCGCCCTGCACAGGATAGTCGGCCGTGAACATGCCTGCCGTGTTGGGATACTTCCCGTCGTTGAAACTCTCTCCCCAATGGGCTGCCCCATTGAAAAAGCGGTCTTGAGTGCCGGCCTCAATGCCACTCTTATGGCCCATCTCGCAGATATCTATCTCACCGCATTTGGGCCACACGACACGTCCCTGCTCGGCCAGCTCGGCCACTCGTGCATCTATGTCGTCATTATCGCCAAGATTCGTTGCCAGATTGTTCCCCAGCATCCAGAAAGCCGGCCACAGACCATCGGCCGTATGCGGGAAGCAGATGCGCGCCTCAATCTTGCCGTATTGAATGGCCACCTTGTCCTGCGTGTTGAGACGCGCTGACGTGGCCGGACGATTGCGGTAGTCCTCCCGACGGGCGGTAAGCACCAGACAGCTCTCACCCGTCACAGGATGACGTTCGACAGACACGTTGCGCGGGGTGTAGTATTGCATCTCGGCATTACCTCCACCACGGGCGTTATCCTCGACATTCCAGCAGGTCATGTCTAACTCGGGACCGTCAAAGTTGTCTTCCCATACCAACTGATAGTCCTGCTCAGTATGACACGCGGTCAAAGCGACAGCAGCAAGGACGGATAGAATCGTTTTCTTCATCTGACTTATGCGAGATTGATGGATTTCAGCGGATTATCTTCCGGGTCAGCACACGGCCGTCGCGCATAAAGGCACGCTCAACGTAGATACCACGGGCAGCCACAGACGGGTCGACACGCCGGCCCTGCATGTCGTATAGTTCGACACGCACCGCATCGGCAACATCATACACATGCTGCAAACCGGCTCCTGAAGCATCGCCATAGTCAGGAGTGACACCGACAAAGGTCTCACCGGCATCGCCCTTCTGATACAGACGGACATAGTCGACATACATGGCACGCGGACCACCGGCAAGGGCCGTGATGTTGTTGATGTTGTGGATATTGGGGAAGTCGCCGCCGACGGCGAGATTAAAAATGACGAAATTCGGTTTGTGGAAATAGTTGCCTGCTGCATAGTCACCGTCATAGTCTGTCAGTGAGAGTGAATAGTAGGGCGCACGGGCAGGATCTTTGTCAAGATCGTAGTACATGCTCACACGCTCGGCATCCCAGATACAGGTGATCAGATGGAACTCACCGTCTTGCAGGCTGAAGGGAGCTGTGTGATCGGCCGACTTGTGCTCACAGGCATTCCATGCCGTGCCGTAATGGCTCGCCCCATTGAAGTAGCGGTCAGACGTGCCACGGTTGATGCCGTTCACATTGCCCATCTCAATAATATCCGTCTCGCCGCATCGGGGCCAGCCGACAGAGGAGAAGTCATTACCCATCAGCCAGAAAGCAGGCCACAATCCGTTGGCCGTCTGCGGAAAACAGATGCTGGCCTCCAGCTTGCCATGCGTGAAATACATCTTGCCCAACGTGTTCACACGGCCGGAAGTGCAATGACGATTGTTGTATTCCTCCTTCGTGGCCGTAAGCACCAGACACTGATTGCCGCTCTTGGGCTCCTTGCCCAGCGTGACGGCCTTCTCACAATAGTACTGCAACTCATTATTGCCTCCGCCATCACCGTTCACCTCTATATTCCACACGTCTTTTTGCAACTCCGTACCATTAAACTCGTCTGCCCAAACAAGATGATAATCGCCCGACGGAACCGAGGTATTACCCCCATCACCCTTGACAACCTCCGTGCGCGGCGAAGCATCATTGGAAAGCTGAATCTCGTCTACGAGCATCCATGCCAGTTGGGTGACCGATGAGCGGTCTACCATGAAGAAGATAAAGTCAATGCCGGAGGTCTCATATTGCGAGATGTCCCATACGACATCCTGCCACTGACTGGATACGACCGTGTTGATCGGGGTCAGGTCACACATGCCATTGCCATCACAACTGGCACCGCTGCCCGTATTATCCTTTACCTTGAGGTTGGGCGTTGCTCCGTTGCTGTGATAGATATAGGCGTGCAGATATTTATAGCCACTGGCCGTGTAGGGCTTCCTGATGGCACCGGCATAGTTGTCATCACCTACAGCATGCTGCGTGTACATCACATAGTCTGACTGATTGATGCCGGTCTTGTAAGCGTTACTACGGATATCCGTGTATCCCATGCCTGTGACTGCAGACCAGCCGGAATTAAGAGCATCTTCAAAATTGTCAACCGTAACCTGCGCCCATGCAGGGAGTATCGTCAGGAAAGACAGAGCGACCCAAAGTGTTTTCTTCATGTGTATTTTTTACCTGATTATCATCCAATTCATAGATATGTTCCCACTGACCTGCAGACGGATGCGATGCCGTCCCTGCGTAAGAGACAGACCCAGCTCGATGGTATCCCACTTCGAGTCGGTCCAGGGCAACTGATGTTCTGACTGCTTCGTGCCATCGACAGAGATAGTGAGCTTGCTCCCCGTGATGCCGACATAGCGCAGACACAACTGTGTTGACGGCTGAACGACTTCGACCTGATACTCTACCCACTTGTCGCCGGAGAAGTTGGTCAGCATGAGCGTACCGGCATTATCGGTAGTCGGACGCAGATATGGAACAGCTTCATACGACCCCTCTCGAATGCTCTCGGCAGCAGAGCAGTTGGAATAAGTATTCGGAAGAATGGGGGCAGATGACGGAAGCCTCGTCTCAGTGTCCAAGGATGTGAGCGCAGCATAGACCTCGCCCTGGGGCGACAACTCACCGATATTGTCCTTGCTGAGCAGTTGCATGTACGGATAGCTCGTCACGGCACCGCTGGCACGGGGAATAAACCATGCATAGCGCTCAACAACAGGATCGGCTTCAAGCATGACAAGAGCCTCGTTCATGTAGTCAATCTGTGCCTGCACACTGCCCGGCGCAGGTTTGTCCCAACAGCAGAACTCCGTCATCCAGACAGGCAGGCCATAT
>JAFUXZ010000043.1 GCA_017470795.1 Paludibacteraceae bacterium | reverse complement strand
TCGTCACGTATATTGTCAATCATGACTGCGTTATCACCCGTGCCTGAATAGCCTGCCCTGCCGTCGATGGCCTGGAACACGATGTACTTGCCATCACCGGCATACTGGCTGAAGTCGTGATTGTAGCGTACATATTCTGTAGAGCTGACGGTGATGGTGTCAATCGGAGTGAAGGTTGACTGAAGCCGTAACAGGCTCGAGACATCCGTCGATATGCCTATTGCCACCTGACGGATTTTGTAATCAGAGTACGGATCAAGGTTATTGTCAGCCCGAGCATACAGCGTTATCATGGCCTTACTCAAGTCGGCGTTTATTGCCGGAAGAGCGGCGTATGAGGGCGTGCTGGCGGTTGACGTGTGCAACACCTGCATGTTTATGGCACGCGTCGAGCCATTATAGCCGGTGGTAACGATGTTCGGATAACGTGCCTGAGCACCGCTGAATCCGTTGAAGTACGTCTCCCAGCATGCCGGATGGTAGTATATGGCCGACGTTCCTGCCTTGTAACGCTCGAAGTCTTCTTCATACGGCAGCCCGTATGCCACAGGACAGGTCGTCATGAAGGTTTCGCGCATGGAGTGATAGCTCGTATCCTGACCGCAGACGCCCCGCACGGTGATTTCATAGGTCGTACTGATGTCCAGCTGACCGAAAGCGTAGGCGGTATCGGCAGTCATGCCTGTCCGAAGCAGTTCGCCGTCTTCGTCATACAAATCAATCAGATACTTGCCAGCGCCGGTGTTCGGCCACGTAATGTACACCGAGTCCACAACCGGACGGATCATGTCCGGCTCCGGGGTAGCACATGCCCGAATGGTGTCGAACTTGATGTTGTCGACAATGATGTAATTACTCTTCTGATCTACATCAGAGTAGAACATGATGTAATGCCCCAGGTCGTCGTTGTAGTCGCCCATATACTTGTCGAACGAGACCGTATAGCGGGTGCTCTCGGTCGAATCTGTGGCATAGGTCAGGTCTAAGGTCTTGACCGGAACGAATGTCGAGAAGTCATTCAGCTGAGTGATGACGCCGACCTGCAAACGGTTGAGGTTGGTTGCTGCGGTGCTGTTCGTGCACGCGTCAAAACTCATCTGCCATTTGCGTATATCTTCGCTGTCGTTGATGCGCGGCAGGATGGCATACGCTCCCGTCGAGCCGCAGTTGGTAGCAGAGGTGTAGGCTTTGTTCTGGATATACAGGTAGAAGCCGAACGCACCCGTTGCGCTTCCTGCGATGTTCGGGAGGGCGGTAGCATACGTGCCGGTAGCATTGTCCTCACGGATGCCGACGGTCCAGCAGTCGAAGAAGTGTGTCTGTGCATTGTTGGAGAAGTCAATCATACCAACAGTCCGCGGATCCATATCTACGCACTGTGTCTGGAAGGAAACGGCTTCCGACCAGTCACCGATGCTTTCTTCTGAACACATCGCACGCACACGGACGTAGTAAACCGAGTTCGGCTGCAGCCTGTCATCTGACAGGACGAGTGCCGTATCTGTCACTTGCGCACGGTAAAGAATCTTGTCGGCCTGCGCCGCGTCATCAATCTCGGAGTCTTTCAAACTCTCGGTCATGACGACAACTTCCCATTTGCTCTCGTGCTGCACGTCCTTCCACTCGATGGTTGCACCATTCCGGGTCGGTTCCTTTGCGGTGAGGACAGCCACTTTGCCGCAGTCCTTACGTTCAACCACGCTGATATCGTCAATGTAATATATCAGGGCATCTGCCGTCTTCTTGCGGATTGCGATGTAATGACCACTGCCGATATAGCCACTCAGGTCGACCGTCTTCTCAGCATACACGTTGCCTGAAACACTGATTTCGCCGACGGCTGTGAAGGTGGTCATCTTTTCCGGATCTGTCATCACGCCCACATCCAATGTCCCGTTGGTTGACGTGGCGCTTCCGCGAATCCACAGACTCAACTGCAACTTGTTGATGTCGGTGCTGAGAGCAGGCAAAGCGATGTAGGTGATTCGCTTGGCCGTTGAATTGCCAAAATAGAGGGCCCGGCTTCCTGCATGGGCGTATGTCGTGCCGCTCACAATGTATGGGTAATTGCTCGTTCCGCTGGTGTAGAACTCTGTTGTCCAGCAGTCAGGCATCACCTTGGTTGATATGCCTCCGGTATAACTCTCGAAATCCATCGTGTAGGGCACGCCCATGCCGTCCGGGTCGCATCCGGTCTTGAAGCTCAGCGTATCACTTGAGGTCAGCGCGCCGTCACAGTCTGTGAAGACAGCATAATAATAGGTCGTGCTGTACTCAAAGCCTGTGAAAGTATAGCTGTTGGTGCTGACAGACTCATCAACGGCAAGCGGAGCCTTCAGGCCGGCGTCCGTACTGATTCGTACTTTCCACTTGTTCATGCCGTTGGCGGCCCATGTCATGTTGACCTTGTCGCCGGCCACCTCGCTCTGCAGATAGGTCGGGAGTACACAATCGCCGGCCTCTGTGAAGGTGACGTTGTCCACCTTGCTGTAGTAAGTGGTCTTATTGTTCTTCGCTGCACGCAGGGCGATGAAGTGTCCATCACCCGTGTAGTCAAGCAACGGCACTACATAATGATTGTACTGGTTGTAAGCCTCGGCCTTGTAAACACCCATTGAGTGGAATGTTGTGGTGTCATACGGGTCGGTCATCACGCCCACTTCAACGGCTGCTGCCTCCTTGTAGGTCGTTGACGAGCTGTATTCCTCTATATAGAAATCAAGGATAATTTTATTGACGGCATCAACCTCCGGGAACACCACGCACTGCCCCAGTTTATTGAATATCAGGTAGCCCTTCGACCCGTTTGCTCCGGCATTGGTCGACGTGCTGGTGGTGATGTATGGCCAGTAGCTCGTGCCAACCGTATCGGGCTTGTAAAGCACATACGACGGGAGCGAGTAGGTGGAAGTGTATGAGTAGTATCGCAGACGTTCGGAAATCAGATAGGTACTGTCATATTCTGATTCAAATCCGTAGGTCACCGGCATCGTTCCCACATGCTCAGGCAGGCGGATCTGAACCGGCAGCGACCAAGCGGAGGTCTGAGTGCCGCTGACCGACTGTACGTACACAAAGAGCTCTTTGCCTTCCATGCCGCTCAGCGTAACGTCGAGGCTCTTCGTTGTCACGCCATCCTGACTGTACACGACATCGGCAGCCGAAACGGTGCTGAAATCGGCCGCAAACGACTTGGCAATGCGCACGTTCCACGTGCCGATTGAAGGAGCCACGTTGACCGTAAGGCCTTTGCTTCGGGCATTGCTGATGCGCGGCATCTCGGCCTGTTTGACTGCCTGAATGGGTTCGATCACGACATTGTCCAGATAGAAAAGATTGATCTTGTCGGCGAAGTCAGACATAAAGGCCACGTATTTACCACTGCCGGTATATCCGGCAAGGCTCACCGTGAAGTGTTCATGATGGTTCTTGGTCGTGACGGTGCAGGTCTCGACGGGGACGAACGTGTTCTTGTCGCCCGGGTCCGTCATCACACCGACGATGATGCTTGACATATAGGTAGTCCCCACATAGGAGTAGGCCGAGCCCCAGAAACTTACCTGCAGTGTGTTGACCCGGTCTACATTCAGTTCGGGCGTGGCAGCATAGGAGTATTTGCCCTTGGCAATCGTTGAGGTGAGCGATCCCTGCGTTGTTCCGCTGAAGATCAGGGCTGTCGTGCCGTCGACCGACACCTGTTTGAGGTTCGTCGTCGCTGTGTTGGTGTTGATGAACGGCGTGTACACCAGCGTGGGATCTGTCGTGCTCTTCGTGATGTTCGTTCCATAGGTCCACGATGCCAGCCGGTTGATCATGCCGCTCTCGTAGGGCAGGTTGAAAGTTGCCCTGTAAGGAACGTTGACGAGGTTGCGCGTACGGAATGTGAACATGGCAAAATCGTCGGGTTTGCAACTTGCAGCGATGTATGCGTAGTAGGTTGTGTTGTTGGCCAGCACTTTCCCCGTGCTGTACTGAAACAGGTCTGTGGTGGCATCAACCACGACGCTGGCTGGATTGACGGCATCGACAGACGCAAACTGCTCCGTTGAAATGACGACACGGAATGTCTCTGTGTCAAAACTGGCCTGCCACTGCAGCGTGGCCTCGTCCGACCCTGCGTTGCACTTGATGTCATGAGGCACCTCGCACGTGATGCCCGGACGCACAATCACGTCGTCAATCACGATGCCATAACCCATGTTGTCAGTGCCTTCGAAAGCAATCTGATAGGTCGATGTTGGAGCGTCAAGAGCCACCGTATCGTTACGCCACCGGTTGATCCTGTCAGCATACTCCTGCAGCAGCACCCAGTTGGCTGTGGGCGACGTACGATAGTAGATGCGCAGCGTGTCGTTGTCACCGGAACGCATTGCCTGCGCATGCGAGAACACCAGGATAGGCTGCCATACTCCCGTAAGGTCAATCTGCGGAGTAACAAGCCGCGTGATGTCGCCCGTCGACAGGTTCCCCTGATTACGGAGTGCAGCACGGTAGGTTCCGCCATGCGCCCCTTCAGGATTGCCCGCACTGCCGTTCTCAACGGTCCATGCGCTCTGACCGCGCACTGATTCCGAACTCCAGCCCTCGGGCAACGTACCGTCTTCAAATCCTTGTGTGTAGACGTAGTTCACCCCGTTCTGGGCCTCAAGCCCCAAAGCGGCGAGCAACACAATGATAGATAAAAAGATTCGTCTCATACCTTCGTGTATTTAGTGATAATGAACAGACTTTACCGGAATAGGTTTTTCCGTCGGTATAGTGAATAAAAACAACTTTGTCGGACGCAAATATATGTTTTTTCTCAAAAAATTGCAAGTAAGCATCGACAAAAGCATCTGTCTGTCGGCATGCCGACCGGACGCGCAGCCCGCAGGACAGCCGGGAAAAATGCCCTGCGCCACCTCCGTCAATCGGAAATCAGCGCGACACCCCCACCCACTGCATGAGCCGCTCCGCAGCCGCCGGCCAAACCGCAAGGGATGCTTGCAGGCACGTGGAGCCAATGGCTGCCGGAGCGACATCAGCCTTCCCGCCCTGCAAATCCGCCGGCTGCAGAGCGGCATACAGAATGGCCGGCCATAACGCCGCCGGACATGCGCAAAGGGCAGGCCTGACCGGCAGCAGAGCCGAAAAGTTGTGGCGCGGCACAAAGATGACCGGCAGGATTTGCCAGCAGATGCGCACAGACGGAAACATTGGCTCTGCATGCCGCACTTATATATAATGCTGGCAGACATCTTTTCTGTCTACGAATTTAGCGAATAGTGCGAATTGCTGATTCGTGTCATTCGTCTTTGTCTGCTGTCTGCTGTCTCATCCTTCTGTCTGCGATTTTTCAACTCGTGGAAGCCCGTCTTGTGCAATTCATACGAACGAGCCTTGCGGCTTGGATTCGTATAATTCGGTGAATTCGTAGAGATTTGCCGGCAGATGCGCACAGACGGAAACATTGGCTCTGCATGCCGCACTTATATATAATGCTGGCAGACATCTTTTCTGTCTACGAATTTAGCGAATAGTGCGAATTGCTGATTCGTGTCATTCG
>JAFUXZ010000042.1 GCA_017470795.1 Paludibacteraceae bacterium | reverse complement strand
GCCCGACAAGACGACTGATTACGTTGCCTTTGCAACACAATACGAAGTCAATACAGGAGCATGGGACGCCTTGTTCGAATGGCTCGCATCCACCGACCTGCAAGCAATCCCCGTAGGACAATACTTTGTCGGTAAAGATTCCGTGCGCATCATCGTTCAAGAAGCCAATACTCGTCCAGCCGAACGCTGCCGCATTGAAGGGCACCGGAAATTCGTTGATTTCCAGTATGTCGTCAGTGGTATAGAACAATACACGCTCCAATACTCTAAAGACACCTACATCACCGTCCGCTACAATGATAAGAAAGATGTCAGTTATCATGAATTGCGCGATGGAGCTAAGGCACGCACCATTACCAGCCATCCTAGTACATTCTGCATCTTTTTCCCTTCTGATTTGCACCAAGTGCTCATCAGCCCAGACAGCAAAAACAGAAAAATTCGGAAAATAGTCGCAAAAATACCATACGTTACTCCATAATCGGATGAGACATCTAAAAAAAGCACTATCTTTGCGATTGAAAAATAACTGCTAAACATTACATTCAATGGGTAAATTCATTCAAGAATTCAAAGAGTTTGCCGTTAAGGGCAACATGATTGACATGGCAGTCGGCGTAATCGTCGGCGGTGCCTTTGGTAAAATTGTAACATCGTTGGTTAACGACATTATCATGCCTCCAATTGGCGTGCTACTCGGTGGTATGAATTTCAAGGACTTGAGCCTAACGCTCAAGAGTGCTGCTGATGCAGTGACAAATGATGCCGGCGAAGTTATCAAAGAAGCCACAGAGGCCGTTACGTGGAACTATGGTGCTTTCGTCCAAGAGTGCATTGACTTCCTGATTGTTGCCTTTGTTGTCTTCTTGATGGTCAAAGCCATCAACTCGCTCAAACGCAAGAAAGTAGAAGAACCGGCAGCGCCAGCTCCTGCCCCAGAGCCCAGTAAGGAAGAAGTTCTTCTGACCGAGATTCGCGACTTACTCAAAGAGAAAAAATAAGACTCATGAAGATTCATAGGCAGCTTGTTGGCCCACGAGACCGACTGGCTGCCATTTTTATTTGCTCTTCATTCAAATAAAATCATGCAGATGAAAAAAATCCTAACCCTCGCGTTGGCCTTAATCACGCTCGTTCCGGCCTTAAAGGCTCAAGACGAAAACAAGGCAACTGTTGACGAAGCTATCAAAGCCACTACAGATGCAAAGTCAGACTTGACTAAAGTGGCTGTTGACGAAAACAAATACTGGAAACTCTCTGGTGTCGTGAGCATGAACGCCTCCGCTACCGGACTATGGAACTGGGCTGCCGGCGGAAACAATAATGCCACAGGAATTGCCGGAGCCATCCTTACACTTAATTACAAAAAGAATCGCCTTGCATGGTCAACCATTCTTGATACAGAATACGGCCTCTCATACATTGAAGATACCTATTATGAATGGCAAAAAGCAAGTGATAAATTGAACTTGACCACCAAGTTGGGATATGAACTCGCCCCCAAATGGTACCTGACAGCGTTGGCAAGTTTCCGGACTCAATATACATCAGGATATACATATGCTACGGATCATCGCGACTACATCTCCGACTGGTTAGCTCCCTCATACACTGATGTTTCTATCGGTATTGACTGGATTCCAAATGATATCGTATCACTTTATCTGTCACCTATCGCAGGGCGAATCACCACTGCCGTCACAGACTCCGCTGCTCTACGCAGCAGCTATCTCGGAGCCGACTACGGAACTATCGATCCCATCACGAACAGATGGATAAACGAAGATGACTATAAGTTTGAATTTGGTGCAACATTTAAGGCACAAGCACAGTATGAACCAGTGAAGAATCTCAAACTTATTTCAACTCTCTCACTTTTCACTCCCTATACGGAAAACTTTGGGAACATTGACGTTGACTGGGACATGGCCATCAGTTACCAGTTCCTCAAGGTTCTGAACGTCAAATTAGGAACAACACTCAAATACTATGACAGTGTTCTGATTGCCGACAAAAACGGCAATAACCCACACCAGCGTGTCCAATTTAAGGCTGTATTGGGACTCGGTATCGGCTACAGTTTCTAAAACATGCATATTTGAAATCACGACCTAAAGGTCTACACATCATCCCAGGACGAGAGTCTTGGGATGATGTGTAGATGATACTATCCGAATACACAATTGACTGAGTTTTTCCTTTAGGACAATGATGATTAAATATACGCAAGAAGTCAATCGGTTTCTTTTGCCTAATTGATACGCATAGAGGATACTATCCATTGGTGAAACCTTCATTGCGTAAGTTGCCGCGAAGGTGGTATTCTGTCTCTTCTCCTACCCTTACAGACATAGTGAGATGATGGTAGGGGGGTATAGATAGAGTACCATGTTTCAGTTTTCATCACAGGATGATGTATCAATAGTACAACCTAAATACAGCCCAACAATGAATATCCAAGAAATCATCGCACACATGGAATCGATGAGGAATGAGACCGAGAGCCACAACCTGATGCGATTTTTCAAGACAGAGCATCCTCACGACTATGGCTATGGAGATCACTTTCTTGGTATCAGAGTGCCACAGACACGACAGATTGTCCGAAAATGCAAAGACATTAAAGTCGATGATATACCGATACTACTGCAATCCGAATGGCACGAAATAAGGTTCTGCGGACTGATGATTATGGTTGATCGCTTTGAGGCATGTACGAAGAAGCAGGTTGTCGGCCAACGGAATGCAGTACAAATGCGCGACCACATTCTTGACCTTTACCTACAACATGCTGACCGGGTCAACAACTGGGATTTAGTCGACATGACAGCTCCTAAAATCCTTGGTCACTGGCTGTTGCTCCCCACCCTACGATATGGGCAGGAGCCGTCAACCGCCACAGCAGAAAAGATTCGACTCATGGATGATTTGGCTGCGAGTGCTAATCTATGGGAACAACGCATGAGCATGGTCTCGACATGGAAAACAAGCCAACAAGGTGACCCCTCGTGGTGCATCCGCTATGCAAAGAAACACATACAACACCCTCACGACTTGATGCAAAAGGCTGTCGGCTGGATGCTTCGAGAGATGGGAAAAAGAACAGACATGAACCTGCTTCGAAGTTTTCTGCAAGTTCATGTCCATGAAATGCACCGGACTACACTCCGCTATGCCATCGAACTGATGGATGCCCAAGAACGCCGCTTTTGGATGAACCAATAGATCCGATTGTACACTCCTGCCCAATCATGCTTCATACCAGAGTGGCCTTGCAATAGGTATCAACCAACAGTCTTGCTATGCTCTCTAATGCATACATTGGTGCAGAATATGCTCCACATCAACCTGTCTCAACGGTTTGAATCCGCGTAGCACGTTCCCTCCGACCGCTTTGCGCGCCATGAGGGCAAAGTGCGTCTCATCAATGCCTACCTCCGGCAGCGTGCGCTTCAAACCAAGTGTGTTGAAGAAGAAGTCTGACAGTCTTCTGATAGCTTCATGTGCGATATCCATCGGAGCCATCTCAGAGTTGATACCAAACACATTGATGCCGAAACGTGCATAACGGCTGACTGTCGTCTCATCAAGACAGAAGTCCATCCAACGCGGCGTAAGGATAGCCAATCCAAGTCCATGCGTTATGTCATAGATGGCTGATAATTCGTGCTCTATCGGGTGACACGACCATGCCTGCTGACGTCCACCATCAATAAATCCATTGATTGCCCACGACGAAGCCCACATCAAGTTTGCACGTGCCTCGTAGTTCTCCGGATTGTGCATAGCCACTGGAGCATAACGGATAATTGTCTTCATCAGTCCCTCCATGAAGCAATCCAGCATATAAAGTCCCGGCTGCATGTCAAAGTAGACCTCTATGATATGTGACATCATATCGGCAGCCCCACATGCTGTCTGATACGGACTGACACTATATGTATTTGTCGGATCAAGGAACGAGACCTTTGGCAACAAGGGGAATGCCATGCGTCCATTTTTATCACCAGTCTCAGGATTACTAATCACTCCCCCCGAATCCATTTCTGAACCTGTGGCTGCAAGTGTCAGAATATCTACTATAGGAAGCGCACGGCTGATGGGCGCCTGCTTCGCATAGTCAAGGAAGTCCCACGGATCAAGCTCGGAGCATGCTCCTGCAGCAATAAACTTGGTAGCATCAATGGTCGAGCCGCCCCCTACGGCCAGTAGTACGTCAATGTTGTGTTCTTTACACATCCGCACTCCTTGACGCACCGAATCAATACGCGGATTAGGTTCTATGCCGCCGAGTTCATGCAGCTCCAATCCTGCTCGTTTTATCTCTTCTATTACATGGTCATAGAGTCCTATGCGCTTAATACTCCCACCGCCATAGGTCATGAGCACGCGCGTACCGAAACGACGAAGTTCGTCTCCAAGATGATGCAACTGTTCGCGCCCAAAATAGACACGGACAGGGATGTCATAAACAAAATCATTCATAATCGTATGTCATATATTAGGTGAGAAAAAAGTTCATGGCCCTTTATCACTGACGTGCAAGTTGCTGCACAAATGCTCTGTCGGCCTCGACCCATGGCAGTGATTCAAGTTCATCGGGAGCTGCCCATACGGACGCAACATGCTCGCGCAGCACTGGGATACCCGAAACCAGTTGACACAAGTAAAAGCGGAGCGTGACAGAGAAGTCCGGATATACATGAGAGATACTGCCGACCGGAGCAATGACGCGAACGTCAACTCCCATTTCCTCCATCAGTTCTCTTCGTACGGCCTGCTCATCCGTCTCGCCCTGCTCCACCTTACCTCCCGGAAACTCATAACGGTATGAGGTGTATTCAAAACGAGTCTTTCCACGCTGTACGCACAGATAGCGGCCGTCACGCTCAATAACCGCTGCCACAACATTATGATGAGGATGCTCAACCGACATCCCTGATGCCGATTGAGAATGTTGCGAATGGCGGTCTGTATGCTGATTCCTTAGTATTCGCTCCAACTTTTAATCTTTATATCATCGAGTGAGAGGTTGCAGAAAGCACCTATAAACGCACTGGCCAAACGGGCATTAGTGACGAGCGGCACATTCAGATCAATGCTTGCACGACGAATCTTGTAGCCGTTAGTCAATTCACGCGGGGTGAGATCCTTGGGGATGTTCACCACCATATCAATCTCCCGGCTGTGCAGCAGTTCGAGTGCCTGTGGATGCTGACCTTCCTCACTCGGCCAATATGCACGCGTACAGTCAATCCCATTCTCCTGCAAGAATTTGTAGGTGCCGGCCGTAGCGTATAGCCGATAGCCTTTGCGCGACAGCAGGCGAGCCGTATCGAGCATCTCTATCTTCTGCTTTGGTCCTCCTGTCGACAGCAGGATACTCTGCTTCGGAATACGCATGCCCACAGAGAGCATCGATTTCAGGACAGCCTCCTGCGTATCATCACCAATACATCCGACTTCGCCCGTACTCGACATGTCTACTCCCAAGACGGGATCGGCATTCTGCAGTCGATTGAAAGAGAACTGCGAGGCTTTGATGCCCACATAATCAAGATCGAACAAGTTTTTGTCAGGGGTCTCAACAGGCAAGCCAAGCATGATGCGTGTAGCCAGCTCAATCAGATTGATCTTCAGGACTTTGCTCACAAAGGGGAAACTACGCGACGCCCGCAGGTTGCACTCTATCACCTTAATATCGTTCTCGCGGGCCAGATATTGTATGTTGAACGGGCCGGAGATATTCAGCTCACGGGCAATCTGCCGACTGATACGTTTGATACGACGAACAGTCTCAACATATAGTTTCTGTGGCGGGAACTGGATTGTTGCATCACCGGAGTGCACGCCGGCAAACTCGATATGTTCTGATATGGCATAGGCGATAATCTCTCCATCACGGGCCACTGCATCCATCTCCACCTCTTTGGCGTGCTCAATAAACTGACTGATGACAACAGGATGCTCCTTGCTCACATCGGCAGCCAACCGCAGGAAGCGCTCCAACTCGTCCCAGTTGGAGCACACATTCATGGCAGCACCGCTCAGCACGTAACTCGGCCGCACCAGCACCGGGAATCCCACTTCATCAATGAAGTGATGCACGTCATCCATAGTCGTCAATGCGCTCCATCGCGGCTGGTCAACACCAATACGGTCGAGCATCTCCGAGAACTTATCACGGTCCTCCGCATTGTCGATGCTGCGTGCCGACGTCCCGAGTATCGGGACTTGCTGCGCATCCAGACGCATTGCCAGATTGTTGGGTATCTGACCACCGGTTGATACAATCACGCCATGTGGCTGTTCCATGTCAATAATGTCCATGACACGCTCAAAGGTCAGCTCGTCGAAATAGAGCCGGTCACACATGTCATAATCCGTTGAGACTGTCTCCGGATTATAGTTAATCATTACCGAGCGATATCCGTTCTGCCGAATGGTATTCAAAGCCTGAACACCGCACCAGTCAAACTCTACCGAACTTCCTATACGATAGGCACCACTGCCGAGCACGATGATAGATTTGCTGTCATGCTCATAATCGATGTCGTTTTCTGTTCCACTGTATGTCAGGTAGAGGTAGTTGGTCTGCGCCGGATATTCTGCCGCCAATGTATCAATCTGTTTTACAACAGGCAGGATGCCACGTTCCTTGCGGTAGCATCTTACCCTCTCCAGATCGTTCGTCTTCATTGCCGTCTTGCGAACAGCTCTCGCAATCTGGAAGTCGCTGAACCCTTCGCGCTTTGCCTGACGAATCAGTTCGTCCGGCACGGACTCAATCTGATCGTATGTCTCCAGCTCGTTGGCAGTATTGACGATGTTCTGAAGCTTGTACAGAAACCAGCGGTCAATCTTCGTCAGTTCATGCACCTGATCTACCGTATAGCCGGCCCTCAGGGCTTTTGATATGATGAAGATGCGCTTGTCGGTCGGTTCGCGCAAAGCCTGGTCGATATCAGGTATG
>JAFUXZ010000002.1 GCA_017470795.1 Paludibacteraceae bacterium | reverse complement strand
GTTGGTTCTTGGAGAAGTATCCGTCTTCGTAGCCTTCGGAGATGGCGCGTTCGGACAGGTCGGCCACCAGCTTTTCATCGGATGGCAGTGGAGGGACAATCTGCCTGATGGCGCGGAGGACGGCAGGTGCATGAAGAGCCGATGCGAAGAGGGTGACAACATCGATCGTGTCATCTTTAAGGCCTTCGTCAACAGCGTCTCTGTAGGCATCGTAGGCCGCTTCGTTCTTGACATATTTCTGGCGGCATTCGGCGTCTCGCCTGTCGGCATTGCCGACATTTTCGCCGTAGGTCTTTTCGCACTGACCAACTTGCTCTTGGTAGGCATCGAATGCCGCACCTCGGCTTTGATAGTTCTTGGGATCAAAATTGCCTACGAAGTTGTCCTGAGCTTTTTGCAGGTCGGCCTTCAGTGTTTCCCTGCATTGGATGTAGGCTTGCGCAGTCTGTCTGCCGTCGCTCTCGGGTGAGGAGCAGGCTGCGAGCAGTGTGGTGACCATGACAATCAGACCGATGGTCGAGGAAGTCTTTCTCATAAGTCGTTGTGTGTGTTGATGCTGAACCAAATTTGGCCGCTGGACCGACAGGGGTTCAGTTCCTTTGTTCAAGGATGCCCTGTTTGGTCTGTTATATGCGACAGCGCCGGTGCTTTCCTGCCTCTTTCTTCCCTGCGTTCAATCACAATGTCCGCATTGCTCCTCTTCTCATAAGCAGAGATCTGTTTGGGGCAACCAGCACGCTCATCATAAGCCCCAACGCCCGATTGGGGTTGGGTCATTGCCGCCGGGTCAGAAGAGCGACATCTGTCCGCCTTCGTCAGCCGGGAGGGAGTCGTCGGGCACGGGGGCTTCGATTTCCATCGGGATGTCGTCGATGTTGAGCGCCGTTGCAGGCGTGCCGGCAGGCGCTGTCGGGGCGGACGGTGCGGTGCTGTCGGTACGGCCGGTGCTGCCGTCGTCGGGGGCCGGGGTGTCGTTGTCGGGCACGGGGGCTGTGGGCTCCGGCTCGGGGTCATCGGGCGAGATGTCGGTGATCGACTTCACTTCGCAGGTGGTCAGCCGCTTGCCTTTTGCCTTATAGCTCTTCACGCCGATGAAGGCGTTCATGTCGATGGTCTCCGGCTCGCGCCATGCGTCGGCTCCGCCATATTCGACCTTGAACGTGGGCTGAAGCCGGTCGGTCAGCACGATGAGCCGTGAGTCTTTGTTGTCTCCCAGGAAGTTAATGGGCTTGTGCGTGGCTTCGAGTGTGAATCGCTTGGCGTAATAGTAGCCTTGCGTGGCGTCCCACAGGGCTGCCGACCAGACTTTGTCGGCCTTGTATTTCTCTATCCTGATCAGGTCGGGCTCATAGTGGTTCTGGAGGTCAAAACTGGTGGTGTAGCACTGTCCGTTGCCATAGACCGCGATGATCTCTTCGTCGCTCACAAACTCGCCCAGATACTGTCCGCGCCCGTCGTAGTTCAGGCGGAGCACGTCGGGGTCGAACCACACTTTACGCCCGCCGAGCGTGGAGCCGAGCTGTTGCTTGAGGGTGATGCGCTGTACTTCATATTTGGTCAGCAGGTTGCCTCGGCTCTGCCGCCCCTTGACGGCCAGCTCACTGAGGTCTTTGAGCACTTCCATGCGTTTGAGCTTCAGCACGGGCTTCAGCTGCACGCGCACCACCTCGGCTTCGCCGTTGGGGTTGGCCGAGAAGTACATCACGCGCGAGCCGGCCCTGCCCTGCGTGAGGTCGTAGTCTTTGTCGCGGCTCAGTCCGGTGGCCGCAAAGCGTTTCATGTAGTAGGGTCCCTGCTTGCCGTCGCGGTAGATGGCGTTGTAGATGGT
>JAFUXZ010000041.1 GCA_017470795.1 Paludibacteraceae bacterium | reverse complement strand
TCAGCATCGCCAGCATAGATGCTATTTTCTTACCCATGGCCTTGCGCAGCGTGTCGGCCTCACCTCGGGTGAAACCGGCGAGGAGTCGGCTGAGCAGCATCACCTGCTCTTGGTAGACCGTAACGCCATACGTCTCCTTGAGATATTTCTCCATCACAGGGATGTCGTATGTGATAGGCTCGAGCCCAAGTTTGCGGCGAATAAACTGCGGAATATAGTCCATTGGCCCCGGACGGTACAACGCATTCATGGCAATCAGATCCTCAAAGACAGTGGGGCGTAACTCTCGGAGGTACTTGCGCATGCCGGCGGACTCAAACTGAAACGTTCCCACAGTGCGTCCTTCTGAGTATAGTTGGAACGTCGCTGCATCATCCATCGGAATTTTATTGATGTCAAGGTCAATGCCGCGTGACTGCTTGATGTTCCTGAGCGCTTCGCGGATAATGCTCAGAGTGGACAGCCCGAGGAAGTCCATCTTGATGAGCCCGACTTGTTCAACAACATGTCCGTCGTACTCGGTGACCATCACATCATTTCCCGTAATCTTATCTTTGACGGTCGAGAGAGGAGCGAAATTTGTCAGGTCGTCAGCCCCGATAATGACGCCGCAGGCGTGTATACCCACCTGCCTGATGGTGTCTTCCAACTCTTCAGCATAATGTAGCATGCTGGCGGCATTTTGGTCGACACCTTCAGCAACGGCTTGAAGTTCGGGTACGTACTTGATACAGTTGCGGAGGTTGACCTTCGGTACTTTCTTGGTCTTCGGATCTATTAGTGTCTCAGGAAAACTGTCTGGCACAAAGCTCAGTATCTGTCGGACGCGCTCGAGTGGGACGTGTTGTACACGCCCGACATCTCTGATGCTTGACTTTGTGGCCATGGTGCCGTAGGTAATGATGTGGGCAACGCGTTCCTTGCCATATTTCTCCGTCACGTAATCCAGCACACGCCCGCGACCATCGTCATCGAAGTCGACATCAATATCCGGCAATGATATACGGTCCGGATTTAAGAAACGCTCAAACAGTAAGTCATATTTTAGTGGATCCAGGTCCGTAATCGTAAGACAGTAGGCAACCACCGATCCGGCTGCAGATCCGCGTCCAGGCCCGACAGAAACATCCAGTTTCTCACGAGCCGTCTTAATATAGTCTTGCACAATAAGGAAGTAGCCTGGAAAGCCCATCGTTTTCATGATGTGCAGTTCAAAGGTAATACGCTCCTTGATCTCATCGTCCAGGTGCTCGCCATAGCGCAGTTTCGCCCCTTGCCACGTGAGGTAGGCAAGGTAGTCTGCTTCAAGTTTGATTCGGTATAATCGCTCATATCCGCCAAGTTTCTTAATCTTTTTATTCGCTTCCTCTTCGGAAAGAACGACTTCCCCGTGCTCATTGCGCGTAAATTCGTCAAAAAGATCCCGCTCGCTATATTTCTCCCGATATCCTTCTTCGGTGCCAAATGTCTCTGGAATGCTGAACTTTGGCATAATCGGGTCGGAATCTATGCTGTAATTCTCAACTTTGTCAACAATCTCTTGCGTATTGCTAATCACCTCCGGCATGTCAGCGAATATGGCAGCCATCTCGTCGGGTGTCTTGAGCCATTCTTGTTTGGTGTAACGCATCCGTTTTGTTTCGTTGACGAAGGTGCCGGTATTCAAGCATATCAGACGGTCGTGTGCCTCGGCGTGTTCTTCCTCGACAAAATGAACGTCGTTGGTGGCAATGACTTTGGTGCCGGTGCGTCGTGCGATGTCCATGATGTGTGGAATGACTTGCTGCTGTACATCGTATACATGGGTGTCGGCGTCGGGTTTATCGGTCTGGTGACGTTGTATTTCGAGATAGTAGTCATCGCCAAAGATGCTCTTGAACCATCGGACGGCTTGCTCGGCTTCATCGATTTTCCCTGCGAGAATCTTTTGGGCAATCTCGCCGGCGATGCATGCCGAGCTGACGATGATTCCTTCATGATATTTCTCCAAAATGTTTTTGTCCATTCTGGGTTTGGAGTTGAAGCCGTCAATCCATGCAAGGCTGACGATTTTGCACAGGTTACGGTAGCCAATCTTGTTCTTTGCGAGTAGGATGAGGTGCCAGCCGCTGCGGTCTATCGGCCGTTCGCGACCTGTGGATGGATTGATTTCTTTGACGTCGTTGCTCTTGTCATACATGGTGCGTCTGGCGCAGTATGCTTCTACACCAACGATGGGTTTGAAGGGGATGTATGCAGCGGCATCGGCCTTCAACTGTTCCAGCTCGGTCTGTAAGGCAGCAATTTTCTCAGGGTTAGTTTCCTTCTGTATTGCGGCTTCGCATTCTTTGACCTTTGACTTTGGCTTATCGTTGACTTTCTTGCAGTAGTCAAGCAACTCTTTGATGCCGAACATGTTGCCGTGGTCGGTGAGGGCAATGGCATTCATGCCGCACCGACGCGCTTTATCGACCAGTTCGGGTACTTTGGACATGCCGTCCAAGATGGAGTAGTGGGAGTGTACGTGCAAGTGAGTGAAACTCATGAAGACAGGAGTGTTATAGTGTTGATGTTTTTTTAGAGCAGTCCGGACAGAGACCTTGTATGATACAGTTGACTTCTGATGCTATATATCCGTCAGGCAGACAGATGCTGATTGGCTCGGCGTCGTGCAGGCAGACAATCCGGCCGCAGTCCCGGCAGATGAAGTGCGCATGCCGGTCAGTGTCGCAGTCATGGTCGTGGCTGTGGCATACTTCGTAGCGCATTACGCCGTTGGCGTCTGTGATTTGGTGTGCCAGCCGGTGTTCATGAAACAGTGTGAGTGTCCGGAATATGTTTGACTTGTCGATGGTCTGCAGTTCGTCTTCCAGTTCGCTCATCGAACGTGGAGAGGTAGAGTGCAGGAGTGCATTAAGCACCAGCAGTCGATTGGCTGTCGGGTGAATCTGATGTTGGATAAGCAACTCGGAGGATGTCATGATCTGTCAGATGTACGGGGCGATTATACGTGCCGTGCATGTCTGTCAGATGTGTTTGCAATCAGGTTGCACGCGGCATGGAGTATCTTTGCCTATCCGTTGGATAACTCATGCAAATATATAAATTATGTCACACAATCACAATCACAATCATTCTTCCGGTGAGCATCATCACCACCATGTTCCGGAGCTGCATTCACTCAGCACGGTATTCATCGTGAGCATAGTCCTGAATCTGCTGTTCGTGTGCGTCGAGGCCGGTGTCGGTTTATGGGAGGGTTCGCTTGGCCTTTTGAGCGATGCCGGTCATAATCTGAGCGATGTATTCAGCCTGTTGTTGGCTCTGGTGGCTTTTCAGTTGGCCAAGGTTCATGCCAACAAGCGTTATACGTATGGATATAAGAAAAGCACGATTCTGATCTCGCTTCTTAATGCAGTGATACTGCTTGTCGCTGTCGGCGCGATTGTGGCAGAGAGCATACACAAGTTCAGCCATCCGACGGCTGTTGATGGTGCTGCCATATCGTGGACTGCAGGTGTCGGCATTCTGGTTAACGGACTGACGGCATGGCTTCTGCTGAAGAGCGGCGGTGAAGATCTGAATGTCCGTGGTGCTTTTCTTCACATGGCAGCCGACACGTTGGTGTCTGTGGGTGTGGTCGTGAGTGGCGTGGTGATTCTGTTGACCGGATGGGTCTTGATTGACCCTATCGTGTCGTTGCTGATAGCCGTCATCATCTTAGTGTCAACATGGAAACTGCTCGTGCAGAGTGTTAGGCTGAGCATGGATGGTGTGCCCGGCGGAGTGGATTATGAGGCCGTGGTGGACATGCTGCGTCATGAGGAGCATGTAACCGATGTGCATCATGTGCATATCTGGGCCATATCAACAACAGAGAATGCTCTTACTGCGCATGTCAGGCTGGATGAGATTGACCGCATGGAGTCGGTCAAGGAGCATCTGAAACACGAGCTGCATCATCATGGCATCCATCACGCTACCCTCGAGTTTGAGACCGATAGCTGTCATTGTGATGAACAGGAGTGCAATTGCAGCAATGTTGACATACCGCATCATGAACACCATCACCATTGAACACGCGATGTCATGCTGACAGCCTGATCTCCAGCAGGCAGGGATGTTACAGCCATGCGCGTCCAGTATTTCATGGGCGCGCATTTGCTTTATGTCTTCAGGGAGGTCTGTTACTTGATCCGCAACCCTTTTGCGGCTTTATTGATTGTTTTGCAGCAGGGTTTCATCAACCGGCAGCGAGGTGTCGCGCCATTCGTCAGGCTCCATGCCTACGATACGTTTGAACACGCCCACGAATGAGACCGTGTTGATATATCCTGATTCAGACGCAATCTGTTCGATGGTCAGGTCTGTATCGCGGAGCTTTTGCTGTGCATATCTGACGCGTGAAAGATGCACATATTCTGTAAAGGTGCAGTTGAAATGCGCCTGCATCATGCGTTCGAAATAGACCGGGTTGGTCTTGAGGCGCTGCACGATATATTCGACTTGTACCCCGGGCTCAAGGTAGACAAGTTCGTTTTCCATCAGTTTGCGGAAAGACTTGACGAGGCTGCTGTTTTCAACCAGAAACTCGCTCATGGTGGAGTGATTGTCTTCTCTGTCAACAATCGGGTTGAGGTCAAAGCCAAGGAAGATGAGTGTTGACCCAGCCGCGATGATGATGGAGGCGCAGATGTAGTAGGTCCATCGCATCAGCGGATCGTGCCATGTATAGATGGGGAAGAAGAACAGCAGGGAGAGATAGATGCCCCCGACGAAGTCGAAGCAATACATCGCTTTGGCACGCCAGGAGAAGTTGCCCCCATGACGTTTGACGTAGCGATATTGTTTGTGGAGTTGGAAGAGGGCAATAGCGGCCTGAACGATTAACACAAAGGCGACCCACAGCAGGTGGTATTGCAGATGCCAATGATAATAGATTGAAATGCCGAAATCATGCTCTGGCAGGATGTAGTTGGAGTGTGCATACGCCGGCGACAACTCAATGGATACCGGGGGCATGAAGTTGAGCAATGAAAGTCCAAACAGCAGAAAAGTGAACCTGTTGTAGCGCGGGAGCCCACTCTCGTTGGCATGAAACAGGAACAGCAGTGGAATAATCAGTGTGGAGATGTAAGTCTGATACTGGAAATACTGCTGATTGGCCAGATTCTGATTGAGCAGCATCGGGAGCAGCAGCGCCACGAAGAACAGGCAGATAACCAGTAATGAATAGACTATGGCTGCGTAGAATTCACGATTATAGAATTTGCGCCAGATAGCCAGAATCGCACAGATGTAGGCCGGGATATTACAGAGCAGGACGTATATGGTTTCCATACAGAGAATCTGTGAGAAGAGGGGCGTGTTATCGTTGAAAGACCTGCAAAATTAGCAAAAAAACAGACTCTTCAAGACATGTCCGTGTGTAAGTCGGACTCCGGACAGCCTTTGTCGGATTCGCTGTCAGCATGGCTTTGCGGGTCGGTGTCTGTCATCGTCTCGTGCGTTTCCGGCCTGTTCATGCCGCAGCCGATGACGGACAAAAGCAGGAATGGTATTGCCATGCCGTAATAGGTGATGTCGTACGACGGGCTGAAGAGTGTGTTCTCAAAGTTGTTTTCAATCATGCGAATCAGCATGCTCTGTACGACGAGAAAGAGCAGGGAAACAGCAGCGGCAAAACCATATTGGGACATGTTGCGCCACCACCACGACAGACCGATGCATATCGCCAGAACAGTCAGGCCTTCAAAGGGATTGCCCTGACGTGTCTGGAGTGCAATCGGGCTGACTTCTGAATGGAGCATGAAGTCCGCGTTCCATAACATGAAGGGAAGAAATGTCAGCACGAAGACCCCGATTCCTGCGCCGAGAAATATGATCTGGCGTTTCAGGCCGGCCTGCCAGAAGTCGCGAAACAGAAAGACCAGAAACGGGATAGCAACCGCAAGGCGCGTGGAAAGCATCATCCCGCATATCAGTGCGGTGGCCCATGTGTGCGTCCTGACGCCCCAGCCGAGTTTCCAAAACATCATGACGAGCGAGAAGGTGAACAGCATGTTGTATATCAGGTCGCTTCTGACAGCGACTTCATACCAGAATGCGGGAGAGACAAAAAGGAGCAGCATGAAGAATAAAGCCCGATACCATCCCATGCTCCATACCAGTGTGACAGACAGCAGTAAAAGAAAAAAAGTCATGGCTCCGCCGACATCACCCATCAGCCAGAAGGGGAGATGAATCAGCTGCCAGATTGGAAACGGCGATCCATATCCCCCCTCGAGATGTGTGTGTGCCTCATAGGGGAATCGACCCTGCCACAGATATGCATCAAAGCCCGCAAGGGCTGACCATCGGTCCACCTGCACTGATTCTGCCGGAATCAGGCGGTGCAGCAGCATCACCATCAGCAGCATCAGGAGCGTCAGCAGCACGTAGGCCGTCTTGAGTGCCCGCCCCTTGATCCAAGGCCAGCAGAATGTGCGTATGATTCCGAAGACCATCAGCGTCCATGCTCCGAACAGCATCAGGATATGATGCACGTAGATGTTGCGCAGTCCGTACTTGAAGAAGAATAGTCCGTTGATGCTCACCAGCAATATGGCCGCACAGACGGCTGTTGGTGACAGCGGAATCCGTTTTGTGGTCAGCACTGTGTTTGTGTGAGACATGCGTTTGAGGTGTTCCTTTCTTTTCTTGGCAGGTTTGCCCGCTCCCATGTGGCGTACTGATGTCTGGGGGAACGTTGATGCGGACAGGTCATGCTCCTGTCCGGAGCACATCAGACATGCGGCACTCGCGCCCAACTCCGTTCACAACCGCTCCTGCGGTGTTGCACTGGTGAGGATTCATTCGCACAGAGTGAACGTGTGCGCTGCAGCGTGTTGTCTTTTTGCTGTTTCTCTGCGTTGCAGTGAAGCACCGCTCATCTGATGAAGAGAAGTCTTGAGCGTCCGGTTTCCGTTCCGTCTTCATTGCTGCAGATGACGAGGTATATGCCTGCCGCTACGCGACGTCCCTGTTTGTCCTTTCCGTCCCACACGGCCAGACTTCCGTTTGAACGCGTGTCACATACGACATTGCCCGACATGTCGGTGATACGTACCAGCGACCCGTTGGTCATGCCGCGCAGGGTGATGATGCCGTTGTAGTTCTCTCTCACGGGGTTCGGATAGGCGTAAATCGTGCTGTAGGAGCCGCTGCTTTCGGCTGCATCACTCTGATAGGACACCAGTCCTGATGCCGTTCCGAAGAATACCTCACCGGTTTGCGGATGGATGGCTATGGATTTGACGACATCCGACGGGAGTGGGCTGTTGCTTGTCGTGAAGCGTTGTATGGTCTCAATGCCGTTTTCGGACACGAGGTATACGCCGTTGCCTTCCGTAGCAATCCACTTACGGTTTGCACCGTCTACCTGTATGTCGTTGACACGCACGCCGTCAAGCAGGTAGTCAGCAAGGCCGGTGCCGTCGTCGCGTGGAATCTTGATGCGCCGGCAGCGATAGTTGCCTGAGAGGCAGTTTTGTGCGTTCTGAAGCACGAAGATGCCCTCTGTCGTGCCGCACCATATCTCAGCGTTCTTGTCTTCTGTGGCACACAGATAGAAGGTCGGGGCAATCTCCTCGTTGTCCTGGTCCCTGAAGGTGTGAACTTCGAGGAAGGCATCGTCTGTCTGATCGTCAAAGGTCCCGTTGTGGTTGAAGAACAGCAGTTCGGATGCACGTGAGACCGTCACCCATATAAGGTTTCTGTCTGCCGACGGAAAGGTGATGGTGTTCAGGACAGAGTAGTCGCTTCCGCCAAACCGGAAGGAATGCCAGTTGCGGTCACGGTCCATCATGTGCAGGGCGTTGGTGCTGTGGTTCGCTACCCATAGACGGCCGTCGCGGTCGTATGCGATGGCGTCGCAGCGTGTATAGCTGAGGTTGTTGTTGAGCAGGTTGTTCAGCCCGCTGTATGGATCGGAGGAGTCATAGTGTGCATAGACAGTATCGTCATAGAACTCATATACACCGTTCTGATATGAGCTGACGAAGTAGTGATGATTGTTCTCGGGGTCGGGTGCGATGTCCATGAAGTCGCGTGCGTTGCTGACTTGGCTGCCGAAGGTGACCGGCCTCTTGGTCATGCTGTTGATGTCTGCCATGGCCAGATTGATCCATGAGCCGTTGTCATAGATCATCACGTTCCCGTTCTTGCCGCTCGATGATGCCCAGCGGTCGCCCTGCACCATAAACAGGCGGTCGCCACCAAAACGGAGTTTGACAGGACTGCTGACCATCGGGCCGTCGGGCATGAAGGCGTTTATCGCTGCGTCGGCAATGTGATAGCGACCAAGACCGACGGCTCCGGAGGCGGTCCAGTAGTATTCGGCCAATGCGTCCAGAACAACGTCTGACGAGGTCAGGGTGCCGGTTGTAATCTTGTCGAAGGTTACGCCGTCTGCCGAATTGTAGAAGTAGTTCTTGTTAAGCATCACGAAGAGCGATGACTGGTCGGTCGACAGGTTGACGACAGACTCGCTCGTGAGCAGGGCCTTCCATGTCGTCCCGTCAAGCTGATACAACTTCTTGTTGCGCACCATGTAAAGATGGTTGTTGTAGGCGAGCAGTTTGCTGATCTTCCCGCTTCCCGGCAGGCCGCTCATGGTGGACCAGTTCTCGAAGTTCATCAGATTCTTGCTGTTGACAGCACACTGATAGATGTCGCTCTCTGACGCGGCATAGATGCTTTCGGAGGTGATGCCGGTCGATACGACGTTGACGTCAGAGGCGTTGTCGCCGATATAGTAGGTCTCGGCAATCTCGCCACGCTTCATGTTGACGACCAGCACGCCAAATGATGCCGACAGGTAGGCGCGTCCGTCATGGAAGCAGACGTCGTTGATGTTCTTTTCGCCGTTGAGCACTTTGTTATACAAGTCTACGATGGTCTCAACGTTGTCATCGTGCAGTAGGTCTATCTTGCCGTCGCTGTATGTGATGAGCAGTTTGTCCAGCGCGTTGTCGTATGCAATCTTGGTGATGGTGTTGCCCGACAGACCTGAGATGCTGCTGTATATCTCGATGTTGTCATCGCGTTTGTCAACGGAGAACAGGGCACCGTTGCTCATGGCGTAGACCTTGGTCGGACTTTGGGCAATCTGTGTCACACTGTTGTACGTGAAGTGCGTACGCCATGTTCCCATGATGGTCTGGGCCTGAATCTGCAGTGCGACAGCCAGAGCGGCAGCGCAGAGTAGGATGTGTCTCATTATTGTATTCTTATGCATGATGTGAAGCGTATATATGCGGCTATTGCCGTTCGTTTGTGTTTTTAAGCAGGTGAAGCGCCAGCTGTCTGACGGCCAGTCCACGATGGCTGATGGCGTTTTTCTCTTCGGCTGTGAGCTCGGCGAAAGTCCTGTCATATCCGACAGGCTGGAAGATGCTGTCATATCCGAATCCGTGGTCGCCATGTTCTTCGGAGGTGATGACTCCGTCAACGCGGCCTTCAAACAGTTGCTCCCGATCGTCTTGTATCAGGGCGATGACGGTTCTGAACGAAGCCGACCGATTGGTCTTGCCGGCCATGTTGCGGAGCAGTTTGCACCGGTTGGCGGCAGCGTCATGTCCTTCGCCTGCATATCGGGCTGAATAGACACCGGGCTCGCCGTCGAGAGCGTCAACGAACAGGCCTGTGTCATCGGCCATGCAGTCGGTGTGGTAATGCTGCCGGATGTAGCGTGCCTTCTGCAGCGCGTTGCCGCTGATGGTGTCTGATGTCTCCGGAATGTCTTCGTTGCAGCCGATCTGGTCCAGTCCGACTACATCGTATTCTGCTCCGAGAATCTGACGCACTTCCTGGAGTTTGTGGGCGTTATTGGTGGCAAAGACGATTCGCTGCTTCATGTGTTGCTTCTTTTGGACGTCCGGATATTGGACACGACATTTCTTTCTGCAAGAAAGAAGTATAAACAAACGTACAAAGATAGTGCTTTTTGTCTCAAAGTCGTTCGTCTTCAAGATATAACTTGCCGTTTGCAGGCATCAGGTGCATGTCAGCGGTGCTGACAGCCCGTGACGGCTGCATGTCAGCAGTGTCTTTTAGCAGGCAGAATGCATGACGGACGGCGTGTCTGCCGGCTATGGCCGCAGGGTGGTTTTAGGTAGGGCGGACGCTGTTGGCGTTGTGGCAGGGCTGCATTATGTCGATATGAATACCGGCGATATGACCGGAGGGTATGTTTCCCCTGATGGCGTTTCTGCCGGCGTTATGCAGCCGGAAGGTCTGTGCGCTCCCCACCGCCCACGGCTCGGGCGGAGCGAATGTTTGGCTCTGTCCGAATCTGTCGGCGCAGGCGGCCGGTATGCGTGCCGTGCATCAAATCCTCGGAGCCGTCGTACCGGCAATAACGTTTGACGAAAAAATACTTACCTTTGCAGGCTCAAAAAGACATGATTATGCGCAGATTTCTTTTAATCATTATGCTGCTCTCGGCAGTCAGTGTGTCGATGTCAGCCAAATCTACAAAAAAGACGCAGCCGGTGGCAGTGGAGCCCAAGTCGCTCCTTGAGGCAGCAACGGCTGCAGACTCGGCCTCTATCGCCATGGGACTGCTGAACGGCAAACAGTTTGCAGAGTGGCTCAAGACGTTCCCCGGTGAGATTGTATCAGACAAGTTCGTTGACGCTTTTACGCTCGCGTTCAAAAACCGGGCATGGGAGCTGTTTGACGAGCAGACGGCACAGGCTTACGTCGAGCAGTATGCACAGGCGGCACAGGAACAGATGAAACAGAAGCAGATAGCCGAGGGAGAGGAGTTCCTCGCGCAGAATGCCAAGCGTCCGGAGGTCAGGACGACGGAGAGCGGCCTTCAGTATGAAGTGCTGATACCGGCTGACGGACCGAAGCCGACGGCAAGCAACAAGGTGAAGGTGCACTATGAGGGACGCCTGATTGACGGAAAGGTCTTTGACAGCAGTTATCAGCGCGGCGAGCCGATTGAGTTTGAACTCGGACGCGTGATTGCAGGATGGACCGAGGGACTTCAGCTGATGCCTGTCGGGTCTAAGTACAGACTATACATCCCTTATCAACTCGGATATGGAGAGCGTGGAGCAGGAGCGGATATCAAGCCCTATGCAACGTTGATATTTGATGTCGAACTGCTTGATTTCAAGTAGACGGATGCGTTTGGTCCGGAAGCTACGAATCGCTCAACCCGTTCTGCTTGTCGTCTGCTGTGTGTGGACGATGCTTGTCGTCACGTCATGCGGCAGCAGACCAGGGCAGGATATGACCCGCGTGCCGACTGCTGCAGATACGCTCAGCCAACAACTCGGAAGACTGATTGGCTGTGGGCTGAAGGCGGGGTGGCTGCGTAATGATGTGTCAGGACAGCAGAGCGAGGTGTTTGTACGCGAGGTGCAGTGTCTGATGCAGGAGAGCCATCAGTCGGCAAGCCGGCAGTATCAGTATGGCCGCCAGTTGGGGCAGATGATGCAACTGATGCAGAAGCAGGGCATTATGCGTGATACGTCGCTTGTGTTTGACAAAGAACTGTTCGAGCAGGGCATCGTGAACGGACTGCGTGGGTATGAAGACGGCATGACGACTGATGAGGCCGTCAGATATGTGCAGAGTCAGATTGTTTCGCTGCCGTCCTTCGGCCTGTCAGCTCCGCTTGAAGTTGCTCAGGAAGTATATAGCCCGGAGGCTCCCGCAATGAATGTACAGCAGATGATGCAATATATGAACGCTGATAATCAATAGTCTTGTGAGAATGCCCCGATACACATACGGTCTGATGCTTGCGGTCCTGCTGCTGGCAGCCTGCTCCCGTCATACGGATACGGGCAGCGTGACGCTGTTGACATCGTTGGACAGTCTGAACTACG